>DATHWA010000432.1:0-12443 GCA_035461025.1 Gillisia sp.
CACCAGGTAATAAAAACGGGGTCTTTGCAAATTTTAGATTTTATATATAAAAGGATTTTAAAGAAGTAGCGACCAACCTGTTACCGGACTAAAATTCCTTATTAATTTGTTGGCGTAACCTTCTTGAATAATCCTCCTCCAGCCATTCCCTGTAATTTTTCGTGCTTTTACTAATGCAGTAGGAATATTGTTTTATTCTTGAAGCGATATCATCTTTTAATTCCTTAGCCAGGATACGGGCATCGAAGACATCTTCACTATTTTCAACACACATTTTCACATGTTGTTCCATAGACCAGTCCAGCACGGTCTTGGATTTTAACCCTTTCTTGATCACTTCATCATAGGATTCTTCCACATCAAAATCCACATTTTCTGAATTTGCAAATTGCTTTCTAAGATCGGGGGGCATTACATATTTAAATTCCCTTTCAATCTCTTCATCACTTAAAAGGTTCTCGAAATAAAAATCCGGGGAGCGGAATAGTTGCTTCCAGTCTACCGGGGCGCTCCAGTTACCAAATCTGGCCATATTATTACCAAGGTCTATCACTGTAAATTCATCCTTGCCGGGTAATACGCGGGAACCTCTACCTATCATTTGAAAATAGAGCGTAAGGGATTTTGTAGCCCTGTTAAGAATTATAGTCTCTACAGATGGCTCATCAAATCCTGTGGTAAGAATACTTACCGAAGTTACAATGGCATCCGGCGTATGTTTAAACCATTTCAAAATTTGCCTTCTGTCCTGTTTGCTGGTGGTATTATCAAGATGTTTTATAGGATAACCTGCATTACGAAAGGTTTCATAAACCTCTTTGGAGGTATTTATTCCGTTGTTAAAAATAAGGGTCTTCTTTCCATTACTTTTTTCCAGATAGGCATTCAGCAGTTTTTCCTGCATGGTCATATTGGAATAAAGCTCTTCTGAAGACTTTACCGTATAATCCCCGTTTATACCCACTTTAAGAGATTGTAACCCCACATCATAGCTAAATACGTTTGCCCGTGCCAAAAATCCTTTATCAATTAAAGAGGTAATAGAATCTCCAACGATCAACTCCCGATAATTATCCTTCATGGGAAGTTTAATATTGGAACTCAAAGGGGTTGCTGTAACTCCCAGGATAAAGCATCCGGAGAAAAATTTAAACAACTTCCTGAAGGAATTATAATGCGCCTCATCAATAATTACCAGACCAATATCCTCGATCTCCAGTTTTTCATCATGAAGCCTATTATTTAAGGTTTCCACCATGGCCACGAAGCACATATAATCTTCCTGGTCCGGTAACTCCTTTACCTTGCTGTTAATGATCTTATTAAGCACTCCAAATTCAGAAAGCATCTTGGAAGTTTGCTTACACAGTTCAATTCTATGAGTGAGGATAAGGACTTTTTTATTCGTCCGTTGGATGTATTCCCGGACTATTTGGGAGAAAATCACAGTCTTACCTCCTCCCGTGGGCAACTGGTATAATAGATTATACCTTTGAGGATGGGCATCTATAACCTTGAAAATTTTGTCTATATCTACCTGCTGGTAATCATAAAGGGTTTTATCATTTTTCTTCGCTTCAAGTCCAAAAGTTTCAACGCTCATATCTCTTATCTAAATTCCAATTTTGCAAAAATAGCAGATTTTTAGGCTAAAATAAAATCTTTACTTATAATTAAAATTTCACCTGTTAAAAATGAAGTATATCTTTCTCTAAATGTGTAAATTAGAGAACATTTTCTGCCGGGAAAGTCTAAAATATAGTCCAGTTATGCATCGGGTTTTATTTTAAGACGTTATGATTTTATTTCCCCCTCTTTGTATCCCCCTTCTCCAAAATGCGAAATTAAATCATACTTATGGAAGGGGCAGGAATTTTACAAAACAGGTATCATCTTAATAGTTGTGTACTTTTAAATTATCTCGACGATAAAGACGCTCAAAGTCTTTTAAAATTGTTTCACGAGGAAGTGTGGACGAAGAACACCTGCATTATTAACAGTGAAAAACTGGTGTATCATTTCTTTATTATTCTCTCTGGTAGGGTTAAGATGTATCAGGTCGATAATAATGGAGAAAAGGAGGTGACACTTTTCCTACTCTCCCGTAATGATGTTTTTGATTTATTTTGCCTGTTAGATGGCTGTAAACATGATGTTTATTATGAATGCCTGGATGAGGTTAAAGTGCTTGCTGCTCCTATGGAAGACTTGCGAGGATGGTTAAATGCTCATCCCCAACATTATAAAAACTTACTTCCCTATGCCGGCAGACAAATGCGTATGTTGGAAAGTTACGTTAGTGATATAACATTTACAGATATATCAACCCGTCTTCTTAAATTGCTCCTTAAGAATGTAAATGATAAGTCCAGGAACCTTGAAATGATTCATGACTTATCTCACAAAGAACTAGCTTATTTAATTGGTTCCACACGAGCTGTGGTAAACCGTCACCTTCAAAAATTTAAAAAAAACGGATCTATAAAAGTGACCCGGAATAAAGTAGAAATTAAAGACCTTTCTATTCTAATTAAATTGCTCGAAATACAGCAACAGCAAAGATCTATCTAGACAAACTTAAAGGGATAAAATATTTTTACGCTTATGCTACTTAAGTAGTATTAAACTGAATAGCTGTTAATTATCTTCATCAAATTAAAACAATTTAATTTAGTGGGTTATGAAAAATGCATTTCTATTGATGTTCATCCTGGGAATTTTTTCCAATGGACAATCACAAATCATTCAGTTGGAAGAGACAGATGTAAGATTTTCTCCAAAGCTCCAGTTAATTTCCACTTTCAATGATGGGGTGATTTTAAAGATTAATGAAGAACACGCAGGTGAGTTTTCACGAAACCCAATATTGTTCATGAAGCAAAATTTTAATATTGAAGATTTCGTGAATAACCTAGATGGTGAAATTTACAATTATTATGTGGTAGATTTTAAAAGCAGAAAAGGTAACCTTGAAGCTCGATTTAGCAACAGGGGTGAACTAATAAGAACAACTCAAAACTTTAAAAATGTTGCACTTCCACATGAAATCTCAAAAGATCTTCTACTGGACCACAGTGGCTGGATTATGACCGGGAATTCATATACGGCCGTTGGAACCGGGGATGGTATTTTACGGGAGAAATATAAAGTTCAACTTAAAAATGAAAAAAATAGTAAGACCATCAAAATAACTCCGCAAAGAGTGATGGGAGTTGCCGCACTTAGATAAGTTTTTTAAGCACCATTCTTACTGTAAGGTCGCCCGGCAGGTAATACGACCTTCTTTAGGAGTGGTGCTCTTATTCAAAAAGGTTGGAGGATAAATATCGATCTCCCCTGTCACAAACAATACTTACAACTACACCGGCCTCGAGTTCTTCACATAATCTTACCGCGGCTGCAGTGGCACCTCCACTGCTCATTCCGGCAAAAATTCCTTCATCTTTAGCCAGCCTTCTGGTCATTTCAATTGCTTCCTCCTCATTTACTTCCAGGATCCTGTCCACTTTTTCAGGATTAAAGATCTTTGGCAGGTATTCCTTTGGCCATTTCCTAATTCCGGGAATACGGGCATCGTCACCCGGCTGCACTCCCACAATTTGGATATCAGGATTTTTTTCTTTTAAGAATGTAGAGGTTCCCATAATGGTTCCTGTTGTACCCATTGAGGAGACAAAGTGAGTGATAGTTTCATTTGTATCCCTCCAAATTTCAGGACCGGTGGAATTATAATGTGCCTTCCAGTTATCACTATTACTAAACTGGTTGATCATGAAGATATTTCCCGTCTTCATCTTTGCTTCAGCATGATCTCGTGCTCCTTCTATACCTCCTTCAGCAGATGTGAGAGTAACTTTTGCGCCGTAAGCACGCATGGTTTGAACTCTTTCTATTGTAGAATTTTCCGGCATTACCAGCTCCAGGTCCAGCTTAAAGATCCCTGCTATCATCGCAAGAGCTATCCCTGTATTACCGCTGGTTGCTTCTATTAACTTCGTCTCTTTGGTAATATCTCCGCGCTCCAGTGCACTTTTAATCATATTATAAGCAGCACGATCTTTTACACTACCTCCCGGATTTTGCCCCTCGAGTTTTAAGAACAACGTTACTTTAGGATTCGTTAAAAGCGTAGTTGTTTTAACTAAAGGTGTATTTCCAATAAGATCCAGGATAGAATGGCTCATGATTTTACGGAGTTTTGAATTTTGATCTGCGGGTTGTGGGTCACAGTTGAATTTTCAGGAACAGAGGATGTTAACCAAACATTACCTCCAATAACACTATTTGCGCCTATAATAGTTTTACCTCCCAGTATGGTCGCGTTTGCATAGATGGTAACATTATCTTCTATAGTAGGGTGCCTCTTTTTATTGCGCAGGCTCCGTTCTACACTAAGGGCACCCAAAGTTACCCCCTGATATACCTTTACATTATTTTTAATGATGGTGGTCTCCCCAATGACAACTCCGGTTGCATGATCAATAAAAAAAGGCACCCCAATTGTTGCTCCGGGATTAATATCTGTTCCCGTTAACCGGTGTGCACATTCACTCATTAACCTGGGAACCAGGGGCAATCCAAATTTACCAAGTTCGTGGCTTAACCTGTATATGGCAATAGCAAAAAATCCCGGATACGCCAGGTATACCTCTTCAAGGGAATTTGCCGCTGGATCATGTTCCGTAATACATTTAGCATCCAGGTTTAATTTTTCCAGTATGGCAGGAAGGCGTTCAAGATATTTATCCCACACTTCCTTACATGGCATTCCAGGTTCCCAGCAAACCAGCCTTGCGAGTTCTCCAAAATCCTCTTCAAGTTTCTGCAGATTTTCCTCTACTCCGGTGGCACTATCGAATAAAGTGTAGAACAAGAGTTTGGTAAAATCCTCCGTTTTTTCTTTAATAGCGTACTGTAGGTTTGGGAGCTGTTTTTGTTTCTGTATTAGCTCCACGATCTTTTTGCGCGACATTTCCGTTATAATTATATTATCAAATTTAAGGTTTCTATTATTAAACAAAGATTATGAAAGCTAATAAAAAAGAACTACTTCCCTGCTCCTTCTATTTTATTTCAAAAACAAATAATTTAATCTTAAACTGCTGTTAAAAAACTATTAATCAAATTCCTTCGAGAAATTTTTCCAACTACTTTAGTTACTTATTAACCATTTAAATATATTTATCATGGCACAAGATCAAAAATCTGACAAGAAGCACGATCAAAAGCAGGATCAAAAGAAAGCTGCTCCAGGAAAGAGTGGATCTCAAAAAGATCAAAAAGCTGCACCTAAGAAATCTCAAAAATAAACCGGGATTTTTGAAAGAAAATTTGGCCACCTCTAAGGGTGGCCTTTTTTATTAATTGTGACAGTCTATGCAGCAACCAGGTTCCTGTTCTCAATTTTTGGAGGAATTTGGGTAGACCGTTATTCAGCAAAAGTACTGTTCAAATATTTTCTCATTCCCTTTACCATAGGAATATTGCCGTTTGCATTTATGAGTAGTATTTTGGGGGCATTAATTTTTCTCATTCTTGCGGGTGTAACCGTGGGTGTAAGCAGTACGGTTCAAACATCCCTTATTGCTGAAATGTATGGAACTGAAAAAATGGGCGCTATTCGCAGCGTATTTACAATGTTCATGGTCCTTAGCACAG
Organism: Gillisia sp.; assembly: GCA_035461025.1. Lineage (GTDB taxonomy): Bacteria > Bacteroidota > Bacteroidia > Flavobacteriales > Flavobacteriaceae > Gillisia. Next base: position 5,659 of record DATHWA010000432.1, read on the forward strand.
CTTTGGGACCTTTACTAGTAGGGTTTTTGATAGATATGAATATTAGTTTTACGAGCATCATGCTCACCCTGGCTTTAGGAATGGTGCACTTGTTACCCTTAACAGCCAGCGAATAAGAAATGCTGAACCCTCACCTCATTAAGCTAAAGTGGCCTTTTATAAGAGGGTAATTTTCTATTGATACCTCATACCAGTAATCATCTGCCGGGAGGTTTCTATTGTTAAAAATACCATCCCAACGAAAATTTTCGCCTCTTCCGGACTTTAAAAGCTTCCCATAACGGTCAAAGATCCTTACTTCTGAAAAATCAAAATATTCTATTCCGTTTAGCTGAAAATAATCATTGTAGCCATCTCCATTTGGAGTTATAAATTGCGGTACGACGATATGCGGAAATTCTATACTTACCGTATTGCATTGCTCAAGGTCCCTCATAAAAGCTGTATAAACACCACCAGATACATTAATGAATTTATTGGAAAGTTGAAAATTAATCCCGTCGAGGGAATATTCAAATAAACCCGGATTGGAGGGTAAAATAGTTACTGTAGAGGCAGCTGAAAAAACATCTTCAATCCCGGCTACAGGAACCTTAAGCACTTCAATTTCCCGTTCAAGGACGCAGCCATTACTGGTTGTGATGGTTACCTTATACATCCCGGGTGCGGAAATTTCAATGATGCTGGTGGTCTCCCCTGTATTCCAAAAATATTCCATATTGGCCACCCCTGCCTGAAGCAACAAGGTCCCATCCCCGCAATAAAATATGGTTTCATCCTGCACCAAGGGAATGGAATAAATGCTGTAATTAACCGCTGTACGTGGCCCGGATTTACACGAGTCATTTTTTACAGCCTCTGCGAAATAGGTCCCTGCAGCGGTTGGGAATAAGCTGGTGGTTCCTTCTGCGACCAGGTTACCGTTGATTGCAGCATCATACCAGTTCACAGTTTCTCCGGCCTGCACTTCTACCTCCAGAGCCACGGGATCATTTTCACAGGCAGCTATATCTCCCTTACTCACCGGGGCCATGGGGGTCTCAATTATTTCTACAAAAAAAGAGTCTGAGGCAGAGCTGCATAAATTATTGTTCAGGTTCACCGCATCTTCCGCTACCTTAACCCTATAATATGTGGAGGTGGTTAAGGGTGAAGTTATAAAAGAATCGCCTGTTTCTCCCGCAATATCATTCCAGTTCTGGTTATCTGTACTTTCCTGCCACTGGAAAAAATGCTGACTATAAACAGAAAAATCAGGATTGGCATATAATACAAGTGATGCCGGGGAATCTTCCTCACAAATTGAAAAATTGGAAGTAGTACTATCCGGAGTGGTAACCAGGGTTAGATCTCCACAGGACCTAAAAATAATATCATCTATTGCAAGGTCGTTCCCACACCCTCCTGCCCCCTCATTGAACATTTTAAGGATCACTGCCTCCTGGCCCGGTGATGTTTGAAAAGTCAATCCATATTGCCTCCATTGCGGGGAATTGGTAGAAGGAATATCACCGGTACTTCCGCTTTTGATCACATATGAATCTGTTTCATCCCATATCTCAAATCTCACATTTACCGGGATCCCGCCATTTTCACATGCACCGCTACTGCGATCATAGACATTAAGCAGAAAAGCAGAAAATTCATAAGTGGTATTTTCACACAAACCGGAAATGGGAGTTCGGTAAAATCTGCCGGCGTTATAATCGGCATTTACTATGAGTGCCCGACCTCCGGAAATGTTGGTGCCCGGTAAATAGGAGTGCCATGTCCCGTTGTCCAAACCTATTCTTCCGGATATTGTATATTCCCCATCATTTGGATCGCCGGTTACGAAGGAATAGTTAGTAATTCCGGAAGGCAGCGGGGAACCAGTAGTACTTCCACTCCCAAAATCTTCATGGAAAATGGCGTCACCTTTACTTCCTTCACAAAACCCAAGTTGGCCAAAGACCCGGGGAGCTGTAAATAGCAATAGGAATAAAAAGAATTCCGTTTTCATTTATTCAAAAGTAACTCATTGAGAACGTAATTCCTTTTAACTTCAAAAATTTCTATTCTGAATTAATTGCTTAAGGGAAAACTATTTTCTGAAATTAAAAAAAAATGCTAAACGAACTTAGTCTCTTTTATAGTTTTTTCCAGTTTTTCTGAAAGTTCAAGCAGCCATTTCAATTGCTCATAGACCAACTGCGCTTCCTTAAGTTCCTCTTTATCAATATTTTCATAGAAATCTCCTTCCAGGCGTCCGGTTAATTTTTTAAAGCGTGCATCAAAAAACACCTTCGCTTCCAGCTGGCTATCATTAACCGGATTTTCATCAATTATTCCGGTATCGATAAGGGCCAGGCATCGATTTAAATTATTTTCAATATAATCTGAATAGGAAATAAAATGAGCAGAAGCCTTTGTTGTGGGATGATTCTGAATATAAGTTCCAAGGGATGCAAGTGAGGAAAGAAAATTATGATTGAGAACTGTAATCTCATAGATCTTATCAAGGTTTTTTTGTTTCCTTTTTGGTTCCTGGGTCATTCGTTGAAAAGCGGCACTTAGATTGCCTATCCCCAGAAAAGCCTGCTTGCGGGAGAGTTTATATGAGGTGGGTAACTTTCCCTTTTTTTCATAAAACCCTGCAACTTCTTTAAAATACTCTTTATTGGCAGTAAGACTTTCAGTAATAACAGATTTAATTCCAAAAAACTCCCAGGAGGGCCACAGGAGTAAATTTCCTGCTGTAGCAAGCCCGGCTCCAATAAGAGTATCTACAACCCGAAACTGTATTACATTAAGTACATTAGGTTCCAGTAAGGCATACACAAAGACCACACTTAAAGTTACGAATACGGCAGATGCTCTATAATTTTTTTGCACCATGGAAAAGGCAAGTACCAGCGAAATTACCGCAAGAACGGCATACAGCCGAAGATCCTGGGAGATCAATACAATTCCAATAGCGACAGCAGCCCCTATAAGTGTTCCTATGGTTCTCTCCTTGGATCTGGTTTTGGTAAGCCCGTAATTGGGCCTCATAATCACGATAATTGTAAGAAGGATCCAGTATGCATTTTGAAGAGAGAAATATTCACCTATTGCATAACCTGCCATTACTACCACTGCAAGGCGAAGAGAATGTTTAAAAATAGTAGATTTAAGGCTGAAATTTTCAACCAGGATCTTAGGATCATATTCCTGGTGAGTAATAAACCTTGCTGCTTCTTCCTTTTTTATAAATCTAAACTCCTTAAGATCTTTGCTCGATAACAACCGCTCTATTTTATTGATCTTTTCCACTTGTCGCTCCTGGTAATCGTATAGATTTTGCAGCATGAGAAAGCCTTCATCTCCCATAACCGAAGTGGATGTTATGTAATATGAGAGAGAGTTCTTTACATTTGCAAGGAAATCCTCCAATTTGGAAGATTCAGAAATTTCACCAACCTTATGAATGGTACGCGAAAATTCATCTAATCTTGAAGCCATTGCAAAAATAAGTTCCCGATATGATAAAATTTGCTCCCTATTTTTCTCCATCAGGTCATCCATTTTTTCATAATTAACGGGATTGGCCATTGCCAGTTCCAGCATATCTACAAGCTGAATGAGAATTAAAAGCCGTCTTCTTTCGTAATTTGAATTACCGGAAGTTTTCCTGGAGGATATAAGTATAGACCTAAGAGTTTCGTGATTTTCATTCAATTCACTTTGAAGTTCTATTAATTGTTTTAAATATTTCTCGCGATCTTCAGGACCTGTTAAAAGATGTGCCCGGGTCTCAAGATATTTTGAGGTAAGCCTAAAGCTTTGAGCCAAATGTTGGTCTGTTTGTCCTTTTGGATTTATACGCTGCCATAAGTAGGTTAAACCCAGATACCAAAAACCTCCCACTCCAATTAACAGGGCTCGTTCATAAAGTTCCAGAACTGTAGAGATATTGGCGAAACTAAGCACCATTGCAAATAATCCTGAAAAAGCTATAAGAGAGGCCCGGAATCCAAAAACTGACAGATAGGATATTCCAAACATCACCACGCCGAGTACCGGCAATCCAGCCCAGGAATCCCTTATTAAATATCCGCCAATTAAACTTGCCAATACGGCAAGAAGTGTCGAAAAAAAGATTCCGTAATTCTTATGTCTCTGGCTGCCACTCACATCACTTGGGGAACTAAGAAGGGCGCCAAGGGCCAAAGCAAGCCCAATTTCAAACCTATCTACCCGAACGGCAATTATAATAGGTAAAGTAATAGCCAGGCCAAGGATCACTGCCTTTGCGAAATCTGTACTTCGTAAGAAACCGGGCAGGCCTGTAAAATAACTGGAAAGTTTTGAGGTCAAAGCAGGTAAAGGTTCTTGAGAATTAAGAAACAAAGGTAGCGGCTATTACAGGGAACAGCGTTAATCTTTTCTAAAAAATTCTTAATGAGTTATTTCCATTATAATCTTGAATTATCTTTAATAAGAAAGTGGAAATCCTTAAATTAAGAGAAATAAATGATTTTTCATATTAAAAATATTATACAATGAACCAAACCATAATTTTGAAACAACGTCCTTCTGGTAAACCAACACCGGAGAGTTTCCAATTGAAGAAAGAGGATATCCCTTCCATAATTGATGGGGAGATCCTGCTGAAGAGCCTTTATGTTTCTGTAGATCCCTATTTGAGAGGAAGGATGAGGGATGAAAAATCATATATTGAACCTTTCCAATTAAATGAACCTTTGGAATCCGGAATTATTGCAGAGGTTGTGGAGTCTAAAAATGCCAATTTTAATCCCGGAGATACCGTTTCCGGAATGTTACAATGGAAGGAATATCAAACTTCAACTGGCGGTGGCCTAAATAAGGTGAATAAGGAAAAAGCTCCCTTAACAGCATACCTCGGTGTCCTGGGACTTACAGGAATTACAGCTTATCTGGGACTTGAAAAAATTGGAGATTTGAAGGCAGGGGAAACATTACTTGTTTCAGGGGCTGCAGGAGCAGTTGGAAGTGTTGTAGGTCAAATTGGTAAAATAAAAGGTTGCCGGGTGGTTGGTATTGCAGGAACAGATGAAAAAATTTCCTGGACTATTGAGAAACTTAATTTTGATGATGGGATAAATTATAAGACCACAGAAAATTTGAGGAAGGCTATAGAAAAAGCCTGTCCTAACGGAGTAGATGTTTACTTTGATAATGTTGGGGGGGAGATACTTGATGCAGCCCTGGCCAATATCAATAAGTTTGGCCGGGTTATAAACTGTGGGGCTATTTCTCTATACAATGAGACAGAAGTTCCAACCGGGCCCAGACCGGAAGGAATTTTAATTAAGAAAAGTGCTCGTATGCAGGGCTTTATAGTGAAAGATTATATAAAGGATTTTGGGCCGGCTATAAACCAGCTCACGAACTGGTTTCAGGAAGACAAGTTGAAGTATTCAGAAACGGTAATTGAAGGTTTTGAAAATATACCCAAAGCTTTCCTCGATTTATTTGAAGGGAAGAATCAGGGAAAAATGATCGTGAAAGTTTAAATTTTCCCAATATTAAAAACCTGCCTCATCAAAGAAAGGCAGGTTTTTATTTTTCCTTAAGATCTTTTACCTCCAAATGGAGTTACCGGAGATTTTAGTCCAAACTTTTTCCTGTTCAATTTCATGATTCAATTCAAGAAGTTTTGCACCATTCAGTACCTCAAAAAGAAATACTCCATTAGGAATTTCAGGTGCAGGTTCAAATGTGAGAATAACAGTATTGCCTTGCATCTCATATTTCCCTCTATAGATGATATCTGTAAGCATGATCTCTACATTATTATCTTTGTAGAAATCTACCTGCTGGTGGCAGTTATAAAAAAATCCGGGCTCGGGTTGACTCTCCAGGCATTCTTTTTCTGTACTAACAAACAAATAAACAAATGATTTGTTCTTTAGCATGTTTTCCTTTGCCGGGGGTGTTACACGGGAACAAGCTGTTGTCAAAAGTAGAAATGCCAGCGCAAAAGTAATTTTCCTTATCATATTTCGTAGGTTTAGCAGGGCTGGTTTCAGTGGGTAAATTACTGAAAAACAGCACAGGAAATAAATTACAAATGCCAAAATTTGTATAAAAAAACCTACAAATTATTTAAAATTTAAATACTAAACAATTTTTGAAATGACATGTAAGAAAGCACTAAGTTTGCCTATTGTTCCTCGAGATCTGCGCATCCCACAGGAATACTTGCATAGGTATCTACCTCTGAAACCGACCGAACAGATTGGGGAATATCAGCATCTTGCGCCACTCCCTGGATTACGTAGCTAAATTTTGTGAAATCCACCTCCTGCATTCCGTATTCTTTCTGTACTGCCACACGTAAACTATCCAGGCTTAAAGTTCGCTGGTATTGTAGTTCCCCATTTACATTTGTTCTGGGATACGTATCAACATTTATTTCCAGGAAAGATGGTCCCATATGTAATGGGATCGTATAAATTCCCCTTTCAATATCGGAGATTTCAGTAACATCCACAATCCCGTCATTATTGGCATCTGCATCCTGTCCCGGGCAACCGGTCTCGGCTGTTTCTGAAGTTTGTAAATGTTGCATATGCATCATATCCGGAGATAATCCTTCGGCTGTTACAACAATTCGCATAAGACCTCCTTCCACCCGAAGATTTACTGTCCCGGTAACCTCAGTCCCTGCATTGGCTTCTATATTCAAAGCGGCAATTTCACCTGTAAAATTTCTTATTTCAACCTGTTGTCTGGAAATAGTATCTGTGGCGCCATCCATTTGTATAGGATCATCTACT
>DATHWA010000433.1:0-5534 GCA_035461025.1 Gillisia sp.
GGAGATCAATACTGTGGATAATCTTGTGCAAATCGCCAGACGGGTATTACAGGCTGAGATCCTTGCTGCAGAAAAGAATTACACAGAGAGTATTTCCTTATTAAAGGAGGCAGTTGCAATTGAAGATGCCCTTAACTATGATGAACCACCAGACTGGTTTTTCTCTGTGAGACATCACCTTGGTGCGGTACAAATTGAAGCAGGACTTTATGAAGATGCAATTAATACCTACAGGGAAGATCTCCAAAGGTTACCAAAAAACGGGTGGGCCCACCACGGGTTAAAACTGGCATATGAGCACCTGGGAGATAATGAAAATATTAAGGAAATAGAAGATTTAATCAAAGATAGCTGGGCTTATGCAGATATTAGCATTTCATCCTCAACAATAAGGGAATAGGGTTTACATCCTCGAAATATAGAAATTCATTTTCTGATTTTTATCAATACCCGTGTGAAAAACACGGCGTATCTTCCTATTTTAAATCTGTACGCAATGCCTTTCACTATAGAAGAATTTCTTGCAGTAATGGAGGCTTACAATATCTCCGTCTGGCCAATGCAAATCATTTTAAATTTGTTTGCAGTAGTCGCTTTGTTATTTTTAATTAGCGGCAGGAAAGGAAAATCCGGAATTATTAACGCTGTTCTTATATTTCTGTGGTTATGGATGGGAATAGTTTATCATCTTATGTATTTTACAGAGATCAATACTGCCGCTTATCTATTTGGAGCACTATTCATCCTGCAGGGGCTTATCTTTATTTATTCCGGATTTTTAAGGCTGAATGCCCTCAAGTATAGGTTTTACCGTAATTTTCGCGGATTCCTGGGGATGCTCTTCTTGTTGTACGCATTGATCATCTATCCAATACTTTCAAATGAATTTGGACATTCTTACCCGGCAACGCCCACTTTTGGCTTACCCTGTCCTACAACCATTTTCACCTTTGGAATTCTACTTTTTTCAGTAAGAAAAGTATCCTGGTATGTCATTCTTATTCCCTTTTTATGGTCCCTTGTAGGTTTTGCAGCCGCCATCCAATTAGATATGCGAGAGGACTATGGGCTGGTTATTGCCGGACTTATAGGGACGATAACCTTATTATTTACTAAAGAAAATCAGCCCGAAGAGCCAATAATTCAGGGAGACAACAGTGCAACCTCAGGTTTTCTTTTCTGAAGAAAAATATTTATAGACGCCAAATAGCAATAACCCGGCAAGTACCGTATAAAGTACATCCACAAATTCTGAAAGTTCTGCACTAAGAAGCAAGCCAATTGATGCCAGAATACCCGTAACCCCAAAGAAATATCCAAATTTGAGCTTAAAGTAATCTGTTTCTTTTTCGGGTTTTTTCCTCAGTTTTATCATTGCTGCACACACCAGTAAAAATATTAGCACCTTGCTTATCACGCTTATGGAAACAGCATAGATAAAGGACCCTGTTAGGGATGCAACAATGCTTACCGCAGTAAAAATGAAGAGGGAATAAATAGGCGTACGGTTTGTTGGGTGCAGTTTTGCAAAAAAGTTTGGGAATTGTTTTTCTTCTGCAAGGGCATAAGGCACCCGGGAGCCAATAAGCATTACTGCATTTAAAGTACCACCAATAGATATAACGGCACCCAGGGTAATTAAAGCCGCGCCCGCAGGCCCCAGAAATATTTGTGCTGCATCTGTAATAGGTTTTTCTGAAGTTGCAAGATCCGGAAGGGTGCCCATATTTACGAACAGGATCAATGCATAAAAAATAGTTACAAACGTAAGGGAAACAATAAGTGCAAAGGGGATATTCTTTCGTGGGTTTTTAACTTCCCCGGTATTCACGAGTACTGCTTCAAAACCAGTAAAGGCAAAAATTAGGATAAGTACAGAAGAGGCAAAGTCTGCCCGGGCCGGCAGCGGCTCCCCGGTGCTCAGTAGATCCGGATTTATAAAAAAAGCACCTACCAGCACAAAAATGAGCAAAGGAAGAATTTTGGCGATGGCAAGCGTATTGTTGAGGGTAGTAGAGTTTTTTACGCCTAAATAATTAATCCAGGTAAAGAGCAAAGAAATTAAAACAATTAATCCTTCATAATAAAAAGGGGTAACCAGGACCGGGTTAAAATATCCAAGATAAGTTACCATAAGATGAATAAGGGCAGCATATGTGGAGACCCTCGTGATAAGGATAAGCCAGCCAATAATAAAGGCAGGAACTTTTCCAAAAGCAGCTAAGGTATAAAGGTAAGGGCCACCAGTCTTTTTAAATCTACTGGCAACTTCTGCAAAAGCAAGTATAAGTACAAAAACAATAAGGGCGCATAAAAACAGCGCGGGAAGGCTGTATGAGCCGGAAAGCCTGTAAACCTGGGAAGGAAGCCCAAAGATTCCTGCTCCAATGGTGCTGTTAACAAAAAGCAGAACGAGATCCCAACGAGAAATTTCCCTTTTTAGCATACCGGTTTAAGACCTGTTTTTGGTGATAATTTTGTTCCGAATTATAGCATTATCAAATGCCGGAATGTTCTAATGTCCCAATTTACATTATGAATTTTTAATACAAACCCTTCCGCAGATAATTCCTGAAGAATTTTCCCAATAAACTTTCAAAGAATAGGGGATTCCACTCATATAACAAAGCCTGGCCTCCCGATGGGGAATCTACAGTACATGGAAAAAATCATTCTTAGGATGTTAAGCCAAAAGGGTATGCATCGCCACTAGAATGAGCCCAAAAAATTAGTTATTTTCAGGAAATTAGCGTAATTTCATAGATTACTGTACGCCAATGATTTAAAAGCCTGACCATATATATATTCCCCTCACGACCTTAAGCATTGTAAGCCCTACCTAAGTGCAATAGTGATATTGATAATTTTAAAATATTTGGAATTATGGCAGAAAGAATAGTTTATGTAAGCAGGAATGGACGGTCCCATGAACTTAAATTAAGGGATAATCAGGGAAACGACCCGGGTAATAACCAACTTACTACAGAAGTGGACCCGGATGATACGATAAAGTGGCAACTAGATGCCAATAGCGGACTTTCAGAAATTACCGGGATTAAAGAAAGCGATAATACAAAACCTCAATACAAAGGATCACAAAACCTACTGGAAGGTACCCCAAAGAAAAAAAATGGGGGCTGGGAAGGTAAAATTGTTAGCAAGTCTCCAGGGCGGGGAAAATTTGAGAACTATATGATTGGTTTTAAAATCGAAGGTGATACAACAGAATATTGGGATGATCCAAAGCTTCAAATGAGATAGAAAATGTCTTTAGATTGGAAAGGCTGGTTGCTGGCAGGTCTTTTAGGCCTGGCCGTTTGGACCGTTGCCGCACAAGAGCCGGCATTGGCAGACAGCCTCATTGTCCAATATGAAGCAGGAGATTATAAGGGAGATGAATTAGAACTGTTGAAAACGATAGCAGAATTCCAAAAAGACCCCGATAAAAAACTGAAATATGCCGATCTCCTTATTCAAAAAGCTTCAAAGGATTCTTTATATGATTTTTTACACTCCGGATATTTGCATAAAGGTAATGCCATGCAATTAAAGGGCAGTTATGCTACCGCCCTTAATTCATTCTTCACTAGCCTAAACTACGCCAACCTCACCAACGATCGCAGAGGAATTGGCGCAGTTCATATTTCCATTGCAGATAACTATTCTTTGATAGGGAACTCACAAACTTCAGAAGAATACTATATGCGAGGGATCTCAATTTTAAGAACTGTTAATGACTCAATTGCCCTGGCCACTGCTCTCCTAAATGCGGGCGATGATTACTTCCACAGAGGAAAATATGACGAGGCCCTGGAATATTTGTTGGAATCTGGCGATATCTTTGAGGCACTGGATTACCCTCTGGGAATTGCGTATACCCTGGGGAATGTTGGAATGGTGTATGCTCAACAGGGCAAAAATGAGGAGGCAAAAAAGAATATTTATGAAGCTATTGTAATCCTTGAAGAACTTCAGGATTATTATCCTATCGCGGTATATCATACTTACATGGCAGACATTTATGCCGCACAGGAAGACTTTCCAACCGCTTTTGAATATGCTGAACGGGGGCTGGAACTTGCTACCAAATACGGTTTAAAGGACGAAATGGGGCAGGCAAACCTTACCCTCGCAAATCTTTCAGAAGCTGCAGGCAGATACCGAAATGCTTATTATTATTATAAGGATTACATAGTTTATAGGGATAGTGTGAAAAACCTGGAGAGCATTCAGCAAATGGCAAATTTGCGCACAGATTATGAGGTTTCTCAAAAACAAATAGAGGTAGATCTACTGGACCAGCAAAGAAAGAACCAGAAGATAACCATGATATCTACTATAGTTGCACTTGTTTTAAGTGCCCTTCTCGCACTAGGGCTTTACAGGCGCAATAAGTATATTAATAAGATGACCAGGGTACTGGCAAGGGAAAAGAATAGATCTGAACATTTATTGCGTAATATCCTCCCGGAGCAAACGGCAAAAGAACTGAAGGATTACGGACGGGTGAAATCTCAAAGGTTTGATTCCGTAACTGTTTTATTTGCAGATTTTAAGGACTTTTCCCATCACTCAGAATACCTGGAACCGGAAGTGCTGGTTGAAAGTGTGGACTTTTATTTTACAAAGTTTGATGAGATAATTGACAAGTATGGTTTGGAAAAGATCAAGACTGTTGGTGATTGCTACATGTGTGCAGGAGGCCTGCCATATCCCTCTCAGGATCATACCCATAAAACCCTGCTTGCTGCTCTTGAGATGACAGATTTTGTCAAAGCAGCTAAGGAAAACCAGGGCGAAGAGGATATAAGATTTGAGATACGTATTGGAATGAATACCGGGCCTGTCGTTGCAGGCGTGGTTGGGAAAAAGAAATTTGCCTATGACATTTGGGGAGATACTGTGAACATAGCCTCCCGGATGGAAACCAGTAGTGAGGCCGGACGTATTAATATTTCTGAAAATACCTACCAGCTGGTAAAGCATCATTTTGAATGTGAATACCGCGGGGAAGTAGAGGTAAAGAGCAAAGGCACAATGAAAATGTATTATGTGAATAGATTGAAACACCTTGCCAGAGAAACAAGAATTGGAAGAAACAAAAAAAACTCACCTGCACAGGAAGGTCCGGAAATATATTCTAAACCGGCTTAAAGTTTCTCCACAAGTTAACTATCGTAATCTTTATTACTTATTACCTATCCCTTACCCGGCATTAAAAAAGACCTATTTTGTGATCCTTATTTCATCAAACGTATTTCCTTCAGCATCTATTTGTCGTAATTTTAGTTCCTTTCCGTTGGTTTCAATCATTGTAAAAGAGTGCGTGTTGGAAACGAGTTTCACGGTGTAGGGCTCCCAGTTTCCCGGGGTTCCTGTTTGCCAAAGATCCGGATTATCTGTTAATTCAGGATCATACAAAGCTCCGCCGCCCGCACCGGTTATAATATAAATAATCCCATTTGCCCGGGTGTTTGTTATTCCGTCAAAATCATGATCCAGCTCGAAAGTCCCGTCCACTCTGCCTTCTTCGC
>DATHWA010000434.1:0-6434 GCA_035461025.1 Gillisia sp.
AGTATCTACAAAACTCGCAAGCGGGCTTCCAGCCATAGGGGTTACCCAGGTTGCGTTTCCCATACCATCATACACCACAAAATAATCCAGGGTATAGTTCCCCGGATCCAGCTCCAGTTCCGGTGCTTCCTCTGTAAACAGTTGTCCCGCAACAAGATCTATCCTGAATGGATCTCCTGCTGATCCTACCACATTTCCATCCCCGTTGGAGAGGATGATCTCTACATAAACCACATCTGCATCTGAACAAGCCGGTATTTCTGAAACCGCCTGTTTGGTGGCCGATCTGTTACTCACAAGATCATTGAGCAGTGCACCAAACGAAACAGTAGCTTTCTCCGGGTTAAGATCTTTTTCAACCTCATCACTACTACAAGAAGTGAAGATCAAAGACATAATCGCCATGCAGGCGATTCCCAACTTAATTTTTTTCATAATAAATGGATAATTGAAATTAAAAAGTAAATGCCTCTTTGGACCTTATAGGCCAATCATGGGGGACTCAGGTTTAGCCTTATGGAATGAAACTCCAATACCGCCACAAGTTTTAAAAATATAAAATTTTGATTATTAATGAATTAGGGGATTTCCTGTAAATTTTTCTCATAGCTGGTCTTATGGGAATTGGGATGGACTAAAAATCCTAAAATATGTATCTTGGCTATAACAACTTCGGCACAAAGTGACCGTTTTTAACAGCTATTAAAAAATAACACCAGATGGATTTAGAATACGTACGAAAGAATTTCCCCGCATTGGATAAGGATTTTATATTTATGGATAATGCAGGTGGCTCCCAGATCCTTGATGGCAGTATAGAATACATCAACGATTATTATAAAAATTACAATGTACAGCTGGGTGCTTCCTATGAAATTTCTGCAGCGGCTGGCAAAAAACTTGAAGAGGCTACAAGGAAAGTTGCCCGCTATATCAATTCCCCCGGATCTAAAGAGGTGGTGATTGGTCCATCTACCTCCATGTTGTTGCGAATTTTAAGCCTGTCCCTTAGTGAGGAATGGGAAAATGGAGATGAGGTAATTGTTACAAATACAGACCATGAGGCAAATGTTTCCTGCTGGACAGACCTGGAACAAAAGGGAATAAAAATAAAGATATGGAAAGCAAATGCTGAAAGTTTTGAACTGCGTATTGAAGAACTGCAGCAACTTATAAGCTCCCGTACCAGGCTCGTCGCTGTTACTCATTGTTCAAATATCCTTGGAACTATTAATCCCATAAAGAAAATAGCTGAAGTAGTTCACGCAGCGGGTGCATTAATATGTGTCGACGGGGTTGCTTATGCCCCTCACAGAAAAGTAGATGTACAGGAATTGGGCGTGGATTTTTACACTTTTAGCTGGTATAAATTATACGGTCCTCACCTGGCAGTAATGTATGGGAAAATTGATTTGCTTACGCAGATGAAAGGCATTAACCATTATTTTTTTAAGCCTGAAGATGTCCCATACAAATTCCAGCCGGGAAATTATAATTTTGAGCTTACCTATTCCCTGCAGGGCATAACAGAATATTTTGTCAATTTTCACGATCATCATTTTCCTGATAAAACCGACAACCTGGCTGAAGGTGAAAAACAGAAAAAAAGCTTTGAACTTATCGCCTCTTATGAAGAAAACCTTGTCGCTCCATTGCTCGAATATCTTAACTCAATAGATGAGGTGAAAATAATTGGAGAACCCACTGCCAACTGCTCGAAAAGGGTGCCAACAGTTTCTTTTGTGCACGATACCTTGTCAAGCCGGGAAATCGTGGAAAGAACAGATCCATATAGAATAGGAATACGATTTGGGGATTTTTATGCCAAAAAATTGATTGCAGATTTTGACCTACAAAAACACGAAGGAGTTGTGAGAGTGAGTCTTGTTCATTACAATACTGCTGAAGAAGTCAATAAGCTGATTGAGGTTTTTAAAACTATTTTTTCCAATGGGTAAAATTTTAGTTGCAGTTACTGCATTCCTTTTGTACTCCTGTGCAGAAGAACAAAAGCCTCACGATTATGAGGTGAAATATTATGGTGCCCTAAAAACTCTTATGATGGAGGGGAATCTCGCTGCCACAACAAGCCTGGCTGAGTACGAAGACATAGAAAATTTTTATGCGCTGGGAGCCATGGAAGATCTTAAGGGTGAAATACAAATCTTTAACAGTAAGGCGCTGAATTCTGTTGTAAAAAATGATACTCTCCAAATTGATAAGACCTACACTGCTAAGGCCGCATTGCTAGTGTTAGCCCGGGTACCGTTGTGGATGTCTATTCCTATTCCAGATTCTATAAAATCTCATGCCTCCCTTGAAAAATTCATATCACAAACCGCAGTAAGGAATAAACTGGATGTTGATAAACCTTTTCCTTTTCTATTGGAGGGCAAGGTTAGCACCTTGAAATGGCATGTATTAAACTGGAAAGATGGTGACACCATTCACAGTCCTCAAAAACATAAAGAGTCCGGCCTGCAGGGATTATTGAAAAAAGAAAAAGTGGAAGTACTGGGTTTTTATTCAAATTCCCACCACAGGATCTTTACTCACCACACCTCCAATGTTCATATGCATTTTAGGGACAGGGAGGATTCCCTGGCAGGACATGTAGATGAACTCATCCCGGGAGAAATGGTGCTGAAGCTTCCGGAAGCTCCTTAAAGCGTTTCAGATCTCAAAATTCTTCCACCCTTGTCAAGAATTTTTTCTTTCGCAATTTGAAAATCGCCTTCATCCAGTGCCCGGGTGGCATCTTCAATAAGTGTAGCGTTAAAACCTTCTCCCAGAGCGTCCAGAATAGAAAAATAAACACAATATTCTGCCGCAAGGCCACAGAAATACAATTCTTTCACTCCCTTTTCATTAAGAAATCCAGAAAGACCTGTAGATTTTAAACTGGCATTATCAAAAAATCCGCTATAGCTATCTATGTTGGGGTCCGTTCCTTTTCTAAAAATGGCTTCAATCCCGGAGGTTTCGAGATGGGGGTGAAATTGAGCTCCGGGGGTGTTTTGTACACAGTGTTCCGGCCATAATATCTGCTCCCGCCCCTCCCACAGGATCTTTTCAAATTCTTTTTTCCCGCTATGACTACTGGCAAAACTGGAATGACCCGGTGGGTGCCAGTCTTGAGTAGCTATGACCAGATCAAATTTTTCCTGAAGTCTGTTTATAACACCTATAACTTCATCACCTTTAGGCACGGCAAGAGAGCCACCGGGAATAAAGTCAATTTGCATATCAATTATGATCAACGTCTTCATGATCCATCTTTTTATATTTCTTAATAAGGTCTTCTCGCTCCTTTTTCAACTTTCGGCTTATACCTATTTTATATATATGAGGGTTATCAAACCTTTTATATTCCGGCGGAATGGCAGCAAGTCTTTCCGCAGCAAATTCAGCTATATCCCATACACTTTTGGGTTCTATTAAAATTTCACCATTCTCCATCACCTTATGCAAAAGAGGTTCCATTTGGAAATCTTTAACCGGTAGCGATTTCAATGGGCCTACAGGATCATAGATCTTTTCTAAAGCGGTTTCATCCCTAAGCGTAATTGCATCTGCCCCAATAAGATCTCCATTTTTATTCCGAAAGCGATAAACCTGTTTTTTATGCGGAATGGTAATTTTCGCCAGACTTTCTGAGATCTTAAGCCTTGGCTTGCCATTGGACATGGAGAGTTTATACACCCCATCCAGGGCGGCATCCGGCCTACCGGTGACAAGATTAGTCCCCACCCCAAAAACATCTATGGGAGCCTCCTGCTCAAGCAAACTTTTCACGACATATTCATCCAGTTGATTCGATACAACGATCTTAACATAATCCAGACCTGCATCATCCAGCAACTTTCTGCTTTCCCGGGCAAGGTAGGCAAGATCTCCACTGTCCAGCCTTATGCCGGCAAGTTTCTCCCCTCTTTTCTCCATCTCCCTGGCAACTATGATGGAATTTGGTAGTCCGCTCTCCAGGGTATTATATGTATCTACCAGCAACACACAGTTAGTTGGTCTTGCCTTAGCAAAGCTGCGGAAGGCTTCCAGCTCATCATCAAAGCTCTGTATAAAGGAATGGGCCATTGTCCCGGAAACTGGTATATCAAAATCCTGTGCTGCGATGACATTACTGGTACCATTGAAACCGCCAATGATCGCGGCCCTGCTGGCATGATAACTTCCTGCCCCCTGTGCCCTCCTCATCCCAAATTCCAGCAGTTGTCTTTTTCCGGCTACCAGTCTAATCCTGCTGGCTTTGGTTGCAACCAGGGTTTGAAAATTCAGCAAATTAAGTAGTATGGTTTCAATAATTTGTGCTTCAATTATGTTTGCTTCCACCTGCAGTATAGGCCTGTTAGGAAAAACGATGTCTCCTTCAAGGGACGAAAAAATAGTACCGGTAAATTTAAAGTCTTTTAAATATTCCAGGAATGGTTCAGAAAATCCTCCTTTTTTTAAATACTCCAGGTCTTTTTCTGAAAATTTGAGATCTTGAAGTATTTGAAGCAAGTCTTCCAGCCCCGCGAAGATCGCATAACCTCCCTTAAAGGGAATTTTCCTGAAGTAATAATCAAAAACCGCCGTATGGTTTTTTTGCCCATCCTTGAAATATACTTCTGCCATTGCCAGCTGATACTGGTCTGTATAGGTTGCTGAAAAATTGATCATTCGATTTTATATAGATTTAATTGAATTCCTCCCCGAGAGTTTTCAGTTTTTGAACGTATAACCTGTAGTCCCCGTCACTGTACAGCACAAATTTAATCCTTTGCACATGTTCTAGCGCAGGAACTTCCTTTAAAATAGTCTTAAAGGTAATTTCCATGGCCTGGGAAAAAGGATAACCAAATGCACCTGTGGAGATAGCGGGAAAAGCAATACTGGAGAGTTTGTTTTCTTCAGCAAGGCGAAGGGAATTAACGTAACAATCGGCAAGAAGTTGATCCTCCGGTTTATCCTGCCCGTATACCGGACCTAAACAATGAATCACCTTTTTGTTCGGGAGATTGTATGCAGAAGTAATGACCGCTTCCCCAGGAGAGATAGGAGCAAGGGGTTTACATTCCATGTAAAGGTTTGGGCCGGCAGCCATATGCAGTGCACCTGCAACACCCGCGCCGGTGGCAAGGTGTGCGTTTGCAGCATTCACTACTGCTTCTACATCCTGTTGTGAAGCGATGTCACCCTGAGCAACTTCAATTTCAACTTTATCTACCTTTATCTTCATCTCTCTTTTTAAAGAAAAGATACACAAATTGCCACGAAAATGATGTTTATGTGATAGCTTACCTCATTGGACGAACCCTCAGGTTAAAGTTTCCGCGGGAAACAGACTTCCAGGTAAGCTGGGTGTTTTCATAACCGCTGAATTCAAAGTTACCCTTTATAATAGCACCATCATCATCTGTAATCTCCATCCTGTTTGTGATCATTCCCTGCCCCGGGAGATGGCTGGGTGCCGACCAGAGTGCAGGTGGAGAAGCTTCAGAATAATTGATCCAGCTTTTGCTCATAGGATTATCCCCAAAGGAATATCGGCCTTTGCCCTTATAGTTTAAAATACGGAATTCAATATTTCTACCGTTATGAGACTCTGCCCTCACCAAAAGATCTATCGCACCATAATTTGCCAGGATTTTTTCGCAATGCATTTTTCCGGAGGTAGAGTTAACAGACCACTTTTCGTGACCCACCGTTGCGGTAAGAAATTCCTCGGTAAGAAGGGGGCTGTCATCATTACTACAGCCAAAGTTAAGAAGTGCACAAAATAAGAGCAGGACCAGGGTTGAAGAAAGTATTTTCATGGCGACAGAATTTAAAGACCAGCATCCTTAAATTTACCACTTTCTTGTTGAATCCGGAAGGGAAAAATCCCCTATTTTGATACTAATTATTTGAAAATGAATTTATTACAAAATTAAACCGGAAAAAATAGGCATAAAAAATGGACGGCCCCCACCGTCCATTTATTACTGTTACTAAATTCCCCCAAAGAATTTATGTAACGCTTGTTTAACCTTATGGAAGTAACTTTTTTAATAAAATGTAGATATTAGTCATGGATGATATTTTATCCTTACAGTTATGAGGGAAAAATTTTAATTTTTTTTGATAGTGGTAAAGAGTATTTGATTTATTTAATGTCGTACATGAGGAAATGGCAAAAATTAAAGAAAATTCTTCCCAATGAAAACTGGTTTTATTCTATTTCTCTTCCTCAAGGGTGGGAGGTCAAATACTTAGCTTCTTTCACCTTTTTCCAATTATCAATCCCTGTATCCCATAGGTTTTTCCTTCCAGGGAGAATTTGTTTTAGTATTTACAATTACCCTGAATAACTAAAATCGAGGAATTTAAATGGGTTAAAAGAAGCTAAAAAATTCGGTATCCAAATGCAACCCCTATTGTTGGAGACAAGGTTCCAC
>DATHWA010000435.1:0-17856 GCA_035461025.1 Gillisia sp.
GTACGTGCACTGTCACCTTACCGTTCGCCGATTTATTTGTTGCACTGGCAGTGTGAAAATATATTCCGCCGCCGCCTTCAATCTTAGCATCTACAGCATTGGTCATATATATTTTGTTTGTTTTAATGAGCTGGACATTCCTGTAAATACCACCATAGAGGTTAAAATCAAGCTCTGCGATTGCCTTTCCCGGTGGAATAGTGGTATCGTCAATATTCTTCACTTCCACCTCTATATGATTCTCCCGTCCTTCTTCAAGAAACGGAGTAGCATCTACGATAAATGGTAAAAAGCCTCCTTTATGAGTGGTCACCAAATAGCCGTTAATGGTAACCTGTGCTTCCTGCATCACACCTTCAAAATGAAAGAACCATTTATGATCATTTATATCCGGAACTCTGAAACTCTTGCGATATAATGATGTTCCCTGCCATTGGTTATTCACAACTAATGGTTCAATTTTAACGGTATGGGGAATATTCACTCTTTCCCAGTTCGTACCCGGCTCCCTTAAATTGTCCAGTCGCCGAAATTCCCAGTCTTCCCCAAAATTTTCAACACTTCTCCCTTCCTCCCGCGCAGCAGGTTCCTCAACCTGGTCCCAGCTTTTACAGGAGAAAGACAATCCTGCTACCAGGATTAGCATCAATATTTTATTAGTCATTATATTCCCTATCATCATCTCAAACATCACATATTTTTACAGCCTCTGCCAACGCAGCGATCTGGTCTTTCTTCGTAGGGATAAATTCCTGTGCTACGTAGCCGTCAAAACCTGTTTCAACGATGGCCCTCATAATCGCGGGATAATATAATTCCTGGGTTTCATCTATCTCATTTCTACCGGGAACTCCTGCTGTATGATAGTGGTTAATATACTTGTGATATTTTTTAATTGTAGCAATCACATCTCCTTCCATTACCTGCATATGGTAAATATCATAAAGCAGCTTAAAATTGGGTTTACCCAGCTTCTCTGCCAGGGCCACTCCCCATACGGTATGGTCACAATGATAATCTGGATGATTCACCTTACTGTTTAGCAATTCCATTACCAGGTTCACATTTTTATTTGCTGCATAATCCAGTAGAGGTGCCAGCCCGGCGACACAGTTTTCAATCCCGGTTTCGTCATCCATTCCTCTACGGTTGCCAGAGAATACGATAACATTTTTGACCTTGTGATCTGATGCTTTATCTATAAGTCCTCTATAGTTTTTCTGAAGCTGCGCATGGTTTGCAGGATCGTTGAAACCATGTTCAATAATAGCAAACTCTGCCGTGGCCATAGAACATACCAGTCCATGCTTTTCAATAACAGGCCATTCCTCAGGTCTTAATAGATCTATTGCTTTTATTCCCAGTTTAACACATTGGCCAGCGAATTCCTCCAGGGACAATTCATTAAAGGCCCACCTGCAAACCGAATGATTTATCCTGCTGCTAAAATCTTTATATTCTATATTCTCCTTAAAAGATACGGGCGAGAAAGAAGACAAGACGCCTCCAAGACTTAATGCACCGGAGCCAAGGGCCAGGTTCTTAAGGGCTTCTCTGCGGGTATATTTACTGCTCATAGCAAATGGTTTTAAAAGATAAATTTAATAATTCCCGGCCTTATAAAAATCAAAAGCAACGGATATAACTGATCTTCACAACTGGAGACATTATTTGTCTGAAACCAGATAAAATAAACGGATTAATCTTAAGTTTTATAAATGTAAATTTTACGCTAATTTTCATTAAAACAAACTTTTTATTCAGAAATTTTCATCATACAAATCTCTATTAAGAGATTATTACTTCCTTAGGATATCTCAAAATTGTAGCCGGATTTTATAAGCTTCTTGTAAGTCTTATGATCAAACTTATAAAGAAAAGCGCCGCGCCTGGATGTGCTTTTATCTTTTTCATCAAGTTTTATAAGTACGTTATGGGAAAGGACCTTTTTTCTGAAATTTCTGGCATCCAGTTCCTTTTGATAGATAGCTTCATACAATTGCTGCAGCTGGGGTATAGTGAATTTTTCCGGCAGAAGTTCAAAACCAATAGGCTGGTATCTCGCTTTTCTTTTAAGACGCTCTAAGGCATCTGCCACCATTTGATCATGATCCAGTACAAGGTGCGGCACCTCATCAATATCATGCCAGTGTGCACCGTGCTTTTCCACCAACTTCCGGTCATAATCATTTATGCGTATAAGTGCATACTGGCCAATTGACACACACCTGTACCCGGGATCCCTCTCAGCTGCTCCATAAGCCTTCAGCTGCTCCATAAAAACATTTTTTAACCCCGTGATCTCTTCCAGCACTCTTTTTGCAGCTTCATCTGCATCTTCATCCAACTTTACAAAACTTCCAATAAGTGACCAATGGCCCTCAAAAGGTGCTACCCTCCTTTTAAAGACAAGAAGCCTGATCCTACCTTCATCAAAGCCAAAAATTATGCAGTCTGTTGCAACATACATTTTGTCATGTGGTGAGTACGAATCTTGCGAAATGGCTTTCATAAATCTTAATTGAAATAAAGTTGATCTTACAAAAAAACCACTTTTTTATTTAATAAAAAATAATGGTATATAATACATTTATTATCTTTGAATTTATATAAATGTCTAACTTTAGAAGTGTTGAAAAAATCTGGTTTTGATAAATCGCGGCTATTGCCGGAACCTCTTTCCTTCCTACCCCAGGTAAAGGTGTCCTCTCCGGGACGCATTAACCTCATTGGGGAGCATACAGATTATAACCACGGTTTTGTCCTGCCAACCGCCATAAATAAAAAAATTTACTTTTCACTGCAACGCAATGACAGCCAAAGTACCTGTAATGTTTACAGCACTACTTTTCAAAAAGGCTTCAGCTTTGAACTTAAAGATATTGAAAAAAGTAATGAAAGCTGGGAAAATTATATACTGGGTGTTGTAAATGAGCTTTTAAAGAAAACTAAGGATATAAAGGGATTTGATTGTGTTATAGAAAGTAAACTGCCCATTGGAGCCGGAATAAGTTCTTCTGCCGCCCTGGAGTGCGGGCTGGCGGCAGGACTTAACGAGTTATTTCAGCTAAATCTTTCTAAAAAGGATATTGTCTTCCTTTCCCAGGCTGCAGAAAATAATTTCGTAGGTTCCAATTGCGGAATAATGGATCAATATGCTTCAGTTATGAGCAAAAAGGACCACCTCATTCTATTGGACTGCCTGAGCCTGGATGCAGAATATATTCCGGCAAATCTCAAAAACTGTAAGGTTCTTTTGGTAAATACCATGGTATCCCACAGTCTCGCAGATGGGGAATATAATAATCGGCGCAGGGAATGTGAAACTGCATTGGAAATTATAAAGTCCACGTATCCTAAGGTGAAAACATTAAGAGATGTAAAAATGGAGATGCTGGATGAAACCCGCTCGCACTTAAACGCGGCCCAATATAACCGGGTAAAGTATGTATTGCAAGAGAATCAACGGGTGCTTGAAGGCACTAATTTTCTTAGAGCCGGGGAACTTAAAAAATTCGGAGAGCTTATGTACCAATCCCACTACGGGTTAAGAGATCTTTACGAGGTGAGCTGCAAGGAACTTGATTTTTTGGTAAAATTTTCTGAAAACAAGAACTACATCTACGGCTCCCGGATGATGGGCGGTGGCTTTGGGGGCTGTACCATCAATATAATAGAAGAGGAGAGAATAGCCGAATTTGAACAGGAGGTTAGAAAGGCTTACAAAGAGGAATTTAAGATGGAACCCGATGTTATAATCGTTTCCCCCGGTGAAGGAACTATAGTTGAAAGGGCTTAAAATTTCCCAAACACTTATCGTCAAACCCTTTATACACCCGAAGGATTTTTACAAATAGAAAGAAATGAAATAATGAACCTGGAACTAAATAATTCACCACACAGACGCTATAATATCCTAACCGGAGAATGGGTCCTGGTATCCCCACATCGTACCAAAAGGCCCTGGCAGGGAAAAACCGAAAAGACCTATGTTTCGGAAAGGCCCTCTTATGACCCGGGCTGCTATTTATGCCCCGGCAATACCCGCTCAAGCGGAGCGGTGAATCCTAATTATACAGAGCCATTTGTTTTTGAGAATGACTTTCCTGCACTAATGCCCCAGGGGCCTGGTGAGAATGTCAACGACGGCCTGCTGGTTGCAGAATCTGAAACCGGTATTTGCAAAGTGGTATGCTTTTCCCCTAATCACTCCCTTACCCTGCCTCTTATGGAAACAGAGGAGATCAAAAAAGTGGTTAAAACATGGAAGAAGGAGTATTTGGAATTGGGTTCAAAACCCAATATTAACTATGTGCAGATTTTCGAGAATAAAGGAGATATCATGGGCTGCAGCAATCCACATCCTCATGGGCAAATCTGGTCCCAGAGATCCCTGCCTCCCGAGGTCGTAAAAAAATCAAAGCACCAATTAGATTATTGGGAAGCAAATAGTAAAAGCCTGCTGCAGGCATATCTTGAACAGGAACTTGAAGCCGGGGAAAGGATCGTTCTTGAAAACGAACATTTTGCAGCCCTTGTTCCTTATTGGGCTGTTTGGCCTTATGAAGTGATGATCCTGCCCAGGAAACATTATCAGCACATTGGCCAACTTAACCCGGAAGAAGAAATCGCTTTCGCAGAAATAATTAAAACCCTCTGCATCAAATATGACAATCTCTTTGAAACCTCCTTCCCCTATTCCTCCGGGATCCATCAAAGGCCAACCAGTGGCGAGGAATTCCCTGAATGGCATTTTCACATGTCTTTCTATCCCCCTTTGTTAAGATCGGCAACGGTTAAGAAATTTATGGTGGGTTATGAGCTTTTTGCGAGTCCACAAAGAGATATCACAGCAGAACAGGCGGCGCAGACATTACGTGAACTAAATGATGTACATTATCTAAAAAAATAAAATATGCATGGAAAAACTACCTTAAAAGATTTGGCCGCTCTCCTTAATGTGAGTATTTCCACCATTTCTAAAGCCCTACACAACAGTCCGGAGATAAGCCCGGAAACCAGAAAGAAGGTTCAGGAAGCCGCAAGTGCGAGAAATTATACCCCCAATCTTTTGGCCCAGGGTCTAAAGGCTAATAAAACCAAAACCATTGGGGTCATAGTACCAGATATCCTTAACCATTTTTTTGCCAGGGCAGTTCACGGCATTGAAACCATGGCCAGTAAATACGGTTATAAAGTGATTATCTGCCTCTCTAATGAAAGTTTGAAAAAAGAGGGAGAAAGCCTGGAATTACTCGTAAACGGAAGTGTGGATGGGGTGATCATGTCCTTATCCCGGGAGACCCAGTCATTGGAAAATTATGACCATTTTGAAAATGCCATAAAATACGATCTCCCTGTGGCACTTTTTGACAGGACTACCAGCAGGTTAAGATGTGACCGAATAAGCATCAATGATGAGCTGGCTTCTTTAAAAGCTACCAGCTACCTTCTTAATTCCGGGTGCAAAAAAGTGATCTTCCTGTCAACCATTCACGGCACGAATGTGGGTGAAAGTAGAAGAATGGGCTATGAAAAGGCTACAAGAGCCGCAGGATTTCCTCCAATTACACTCAACATTGAAGATTATTCGCATTTTGAAAAGGATCTGTTAGAAGTTATAAAGGATAGGGAAATTGACGGAGTGGTTGCTGCAGAAGAACTTTCAGCAGTATCTGTTATGAGATATGCACTTAAGAATAATTTTAAAATACCAGAGGAACTTTCTGTAATTGGTTTTACCAATGGCATCCTGGGAGAAAATTTTGTCCCATCTCTAACGTCCGTAGAACAGTGCGCCGAAGAACAGGGGGCTCTAGCTACAGAAACACTTATTAAGCGAATTGAAAAACTCATTCCGGGAGAACCGGTTCAAAGAGTCCTTGATACCACTATCATACAACGGGACTCTACCAGGAACTTTTTATGAAATATCGCACGAAAACGAACAACTTTGTCGGCAATAGATTTACAGAATAATTGAGAAAAAAGGAATGAATTTCTTTATCCCCGTTTAAGCCTGAATTTTATTTCCAAAACACTGCATAAAGCGCCACCAGGATAACCATTACCGCAAAAGCTCCCACATTGAAGGTGGAACCGGTCCTAAACAATGTCTTAGAAAGAGTGATCCCTTTTTCATCATCCATTCCCTTCTTCTCCAGCAGGCTAACTATTGCAATTATAATCATCGTTAAAATTGCGGTATAACCCATTTGGTCCAGGAAAGGAACGTCTACAAATATTGGACTGGAAGACCAGCCTTTGGGGGCTACTTTAAAATACATAGCAATGGGTATGGAAGCAAGGGCTCCAACAATTGCCCCTTTATTTGTGGTTTTCTTCCAGAATAATCCCAGGAGGAATATCGCCAAAATCCCCGGGCTTACTACCCCGGTGTATTCCTGAATGAATTGGAAAGCCTGGTCTATTCCTCCAAGCAGAGGTGCCATTACACAGGCAATGGCCAGTGCAACCGCTGCAGAGATCCTTCCAACGTTTACTGTAGTTTTATCACCGGCATTTTTATTGAAATACTGTTTATAAATATCCATCGTAAAAATGGTGGAGGTAGAATTTAGCATGGAGGCCAAAGAAGAAACTATCGCTGCTGCCAGTGCAGCAAAGGCAACGCCTTTAAGACCTGTAGGCAGGAATTGCAGCAGCCATGGGTAAGCCCTGTCTGCATACCCCTCTTCCGGAATATTAATTAACCCGGCTTCTCCAAGACGGGCCATTATTGCCGGGTCATTTACCATAACATAGGCCGCAATTCCCGGAATTACAACTATAAGGGGAATCAATAATTTTAGGAAAGCAGCCAACAGGATACCTTTTTGAGCTTCTTTTAAAGATTTTGCCGCCAGCGTTCTCTGGATAATATACTGGTTGAAACCCCAATAATAGAGATTGGCCACCCACATCCCACCTACCAGGACTCCTATACCCGGCAAATTTTTATATTCAGGGTTTGACTTGTCAAGGATCATAGTAAACCTGTCCGGTGCCGCATTGTATACTGTTTTTAATCCTGCAATAAATCCTTCCCCGCCAGAAACCATATCCAGAGAAAGGTATGCTGTAAAAAATCCACCCAAAACAAGGAACACTACCTGGATCACATCTGTCCAGGCAACGGCTTTTAGTCCGCCGTAAAGGGAATAGGCAGCCGCAAATAGTGCCAGCCCCAGGACCCCGTAGATCATTGGAATTCCCATAATCGTTTCAAGCGCAAGAGAACCCAGGTAAAGTACAGAAGTGAGATTTACAAAGATGTAAAGGGCGATCCAAAAGATGGCCAGAATACTTTTTAGATTTGTGGAAAACCTCTTCTCAACAAATTCCGGAATAGTATATAGACCTTTATCTATGAAAATTGGAAGGAAATATTTCCCTACAATTAATAAGGTGAGTGCAGCCATCCACTCATAAGATGCAATCGCAAGACCAAGTGCAAAGCCTGAACCGGACATGCCTATAAACTGCTCTGCTGAAATGTTTGCGGCTATTAGAGAGGTTCCAATTGCCCACCAGGGAAGGGATTTACTCGCCAGGAAATAATCCTCGGCATTCTTTTGATGTCCTTTTTTCTCTCTGGACACCCAAAGTCCTACTCCCATTATTAATGCCGCATAAGAAACAAAAATAAAATAGTCCCAAAATTCAAAACCTGTATTCATTCTTTATAGAAATTTCGCTGTTCTTGTCTGTTCCTTTTATTCTGAAGAAAATCCAATAACATAAATTTAAAAACCGGTTAAATATAAAATATTAATCAATATAAATGTAAATTTTACGCTTATAATAAGACTTACTTCAAACTGAATTGAAACACTGTGTGATTAAGATATTCCTCCCCCGGTTTTAAAATAGACGAAGGGAATTTTTCGTGGTTTGGTGCATCAGGAAAGTTCTGAGCTTCCAGGCAAATTGAAGGAAACTCCTTATGCCCGGTTTTGTATTCCCACAACTGCAGAAGCTCCTTAGGGATATAAACTATCATTGCGGGTTGATTGGTTGAAACTTTCATTTCTATACCGGTTTGAGGTGCAAATAACCTTGCTGCTTCAGGTTTTTCTTTTCTCAGGACATAGACATCATCCACCTCTGTCATTCCCACGGGTTTTGAAGGGGAGAAATTCTTTTTGTGAGTTCCCAGGGAAACAAAATTCCCTGTTGGCCTTAATTTCTCATCAACCTGCAGGATTTTTTCTGAATCCAGGAAGAGCTCATGATCTGTTATATCCTGTTCTCCATTAAGATTGAAGTAGGTATGATTCGTAAGGTTCACAGGAGTAGCTTTATTAGTATATGCAGTATAATCTATTATGAGTTCATTGAGCTCCGTTAAACTATACTTTACCTTAACCTCCAAATCTCCGGGGTAACCTTCTTCCCCGTCCTCCGAAAAACAGCTGAGGACTAAAAAGTTTTCAGCCTGCTCTTCCAGTTTCCAAAGTTTATGTTGCAACCCTCGATGCCCGCCGTGCAAATGAACCCCATTTTTTTCTGAAAGTAGGTACTCCTTACCATCCAGTTCAAACCTGCCATTAGAGATCCTCCCGGCATAACGACCAACACTGGCACCAAAACATCGGTTTTCATCTTCATATTGGGCCGTAAGAAAAGTTTCAGGGTTTTTTGGTCCAACAGCCACGTCAATTAATTTGCCTTTTTTATTCTTTATCAGAAGCTGAAAAACGGATGCACCAAGGTTGAGAATCCTTAGTTTCATACCGTTACTGTTTTCCAGCTCATATATTTTCAGATCTTCCTTTTGTGCCTGCTGGGCCTTATTCATAAAATTTAATTTATTTTGATTCCCGTCCGGGATAGTTTTAAAAACCGGCACCCAAAGAAAAGATTTTTTGACTAAACTTTAGTTGTGAAATAGGCAGATTTATTAGCTAAAGCCGAAAAATTTCCCGCTACTCTCCTATCTTTCTTTGAGAAAAGAAGTAATTTTGTCCTATGGCATTATCAAATAACGACATCTTCAAAAAAATACGCGTCGCGCTTAAACTGCGTGATGACGATATTGTAAATATTTGTGCATTGGTTGACTTTAAAGTTACAAAAAGTGAACTTGGTGCGATCTTTCGGGCAGAGGACCATCCAAAATATATGGAGTGCGGGGACCAGTTCCTGCGCAATTTCCTTAACGGCCTTGTGATCCATATGCGGGGCCCAATGCCCAAAAAGGGAGAATTAAAAAAAGAGAAAAAGGAATAGTATTTCTTTCAAGACATAAAAAATCCCGGCCAGATCGGGATTTTTGTTAATCTCTAATCTCCAGTCTTACCGGGAGTGTATACTTTACCCCTGGAATTAAGGAAGGATCTAATATTTGTTTTTCCTCAAGGCTTTCCTTTAAATAATTTCCTACCTCTGTATCCCTTGAGGTTACTTTATGTACCATTATTTTCCTTTCAGAATTTAAAGAGAAGACTACGTTTACGGTGCATTCATCCTTAATAATAAATGTAAAATCTTTCAGGAATTTCTTAATTTCTCTTGAGGCCGTTATTACCTCCTCTGAGATTTCATTGACAGTAGCAGCCGATGCTCCACTACTAAATAACATGGCCACGGCCACTGCGAAAATTTTTAATTGTTTCATAACTGTTCGATTTAATTGATTGATAATTACTTAATAGACAGTTATTTAAATAAGTTGTGACAGGTAGATGCCCACTTTAACTCTTTAACGAGTAAATTCCTTCAGAAAAAATTTTTCAGATTTCAAGTCTTTGGTCTTTACAAGTTGCTAAAATCGGTTGCATCCGTTTATTTAAAATAGGGCATAAAAAAACCCCGATGCTATGCACCGGGGTTCTTAAAATATAACTATAAGTCTTAGGAAAGTACTTCCTGTACCTTATCTGCTGCTTCCTGAAATTCTGTAGCACTGTAGAAATCAAATCCGCTATTGTCAATGATTTCCTTGGCAATATCAGCATTAGTTCCCTGAAGTCTCACAATGATTGGCACCTTTACTGCATCTCCCATATTCTTACACGCATCAACGATACCCTGTGCAACACGATCACATCTTACAATACCTCCAAAGATATTGATTAGGATGGCTTTTACTTTTTCATCTCTTAGGATAAGCCTTAAAGCTTCCTCAACTCGTTTAGCATCTGCTGTACCACCTACATCCAGGAAATTCGCCGGTTCTCCACCTGCCTGCTTGATAAGGTCCATTGTCGCCATTGCAAGCCCAGCACCATTAACCATACAACCAACGTTTCCATCAAGGTCTACATAGTTAAGCCCAACTTCTTTAGCTTCAACTTCTACAGGATTTTCTTCGCGAATATCACGCATTTCAACATAATTCTTGTGACGGAATAATGCATTGTCATCTAAAGTAACTTTTGCATCTACTGCCAGTATTTTATTATCACTGGTCTTTAAAACCGGATTGA
Source organism: Gillisia sp. (assembly GCA_035461025.1). GTDB lineage: Bacteria > Bacteroidota > Bacteroidia > Flavobacteriales > Flavobacteriaceae > Gillisia. The sequence continues at coordinate 10,431 of DATHWA010000435.1, forward strand.
TCTCGAATAAAGAAGAATCTGAATTTTCAAAGGCTTTATAAAGAGCTGTAACGAATTTGGTCATTTCTTTAAAAGCGTTACCACTAAGTCCAAGGTTAAAAGCTATTCTTCTAGCCTGGAAACCCATAAGGCCTACAGCCGGGTCAATCTCTTCTGTATGTATAAGGTGCGGAGTCTCCTCTGCAACTGTCTCTATATCCACTCCACCTTCAGTAGAATACATGATCATATTTCTCCCAGTGGCACGGTTTAATAATACAGACATATAATATTCATCCGGCTCATTTTCTCCGGGATAATAAACATCTTCTGCAACCAATACCTGATGAACTTTTTTACCTTCAGCAGATGTTTGAGGAGTTACCAGGTTCATTCCAATAATATTCCCTGCAATCTCTTCAACTTCTTTAAGGTTTTTAGCAAGTTTTACGCCGCCACCTTTTCCACGTCCACCTGCGTGAACCTGGGCTTTGATTACATGCCAACCCGTACCGGTTTGCTCTGTAAGTTCTTTTGCAGCATCTACTGCTTCTTTTGCGTTATGAGCAACAATACCACGCTGGATGCGCACGCCAAAGCTGCTTAGTATTTCTTTTCCTTGATATTCATGTATGTTCATAATCTGCTTTTTCTTCAGTATTAATTACGGTTAGCAAAAGTAACAAATGTAATAAGATGTACCAATCTTTTTTAAGAATATGATTTTAAAGGGGTTCTCCTTCTTTCAGCTTAAAAATTAAGGTCCCGGAGGATTATAAAAAAGATGTTGTGCAGCTACAATTAACCGCTTAAGCCTATTCGAATTGTTAAAAAATAGCAATACAAACTTGCGAAGAATCTTGCCAATTTTATCCTTTTCAATTAAAGAATCCTGTGTTTACGGCACTTCACATCTATATCGTTTTAGTGATTTTTTTCTTAAAATGTATCTCGTACTTCCAATCCATCGTATTTTTGCCCTTTAATTTGCATTGTTATGAAAAAAGCATTGATAGCATTAGCTGTAGGGGGATTTGGAATAGGAATGACGGAATTTGTTATAATGGGTATTCTGCCTAATGTGGCAAATGACCTAAATATTACCATACCTGAAGCAGGGCATTTCATTTCTGCCTATGCCCTGGGGGTTGTGGTAGGTGCACCCCTGCTTACTGGAATTGCCGGAAAGTATCCCGCCCATAAGATCCTTATGTGGCTTATGGTATGGTTCACGGTTTTTAATACCTTATCTGCCTTTGCCAACTCTTATAATACTTTGATGATCGTTAGATTCCTTTCCGGACTGCCTCACGGGGCATTCTTTGGAATAGGAGCCGTTGTGGCAGGAAAACTTGCCAAACCCGGAAAGGCAGCCCAGGCCATTGCGATTATGTTCACCGGTCTAACCCTTGCAAATGTGCTGGGAGTTCCGTTAGGAACTTACCTTGGGCAGCATTATAGCTGGGGTACTTCCTTTTTAGCTGTTGGCGTGGTGGGAGTACTTGCGGTCTTAAGTGTGAAATTCTGGATGCCTGTACTTCCAAAATCTTCTGCCAACGGATTTAGAAAAGACATTAAAGTCCTTAAGAGAAAAGAATTATGGATGGTTTTCTTTCTAACCACCATTGGAACCGGAGGATTCTTTGCCTGGTATAGCTATATTGCACCGCTTATTACCAACGTGGCCGGTCACCCGGAGAGTATTGTGAGCTATGTGATGATCCTTGCCGGGTTGGGTATGGTTGCAGGGAATTTTATAGGTGCGAAACTGGCTGAAAAATTCTCACCTATGAACGCGGTGATCATCACTCTTATTATAATGGTAATATTACTGGTGAGTAATACCTTTTACGCACAGGATAAGACCGCTGTGCTCGTGCTTACCTTCTTAATAAGCACCTTCGCTTTTTGTCTTGCCACCCCTATTCAAATGGCTATGATAAAAACCGCAAAAGGATCTGAAATGCTTGGCTCCTCCCTTAATCAAAGTGCCTTTAATGTAGGGAACGCCTCCGGAGCGTATTTTGCAGGATTGCCAATTGCAATGGGTTACGGGATAGGCTCTGCCACCCTGGTAGGAGCAGCAATGGCCGGCACCGGGGTTTTCATTGCGCTTGGAATTATTCTTATGCGTAGAAAGAATGCAAGGAAGGAAGCGCCGGTTTTGGCCTATGAATAATGGTATTTCATAAGAAAGGGTTTAATGGTATAGGACAGATTTTATACAATTCCGTTTAATGTGTTATATTTTGTGATTCCTTACAAATATTTGCAAAACCTATATATTTTTGCACTTTATAATTCAATACCATGAAAGAGAAAGACCTTATTAAAATAGCCGAAGATTTTGGAAGCCCGGTTTACGTATATGATGCAGAAAAGATCATTTCACAGTACAATCGCCTTAAAAATGCCTTTGGTGCAATTGAGGATCTTCGTATTAATTATGCGGTAAAGGCCCTTCCAAATATCTCTGTGCTCAAATTACTAAGGAAGCAGGGTGCCGGTTTGGATACGGTTTCCATTCAGGAAGTAATGCTTGGACTCGAAGCCGGATTTGATCCATCTGAAATTCTTTATACTCCAAATGGGGTTTCCCTGGAAGAGATAGAAGAGGTCTCATCTTTGGGAGTTCCAATTAACATTGATAACCTTTCTATTCTGGAACAGTTTGGAGCAAAACATCCAAAAGTACCGGTTTGTATTCGTATAAATCCGCATATCCTCGCCGGGGGAAATGCCAAGATCTCTGTAGGCCATGTTGATTCTAAATTTGGGATCTCGATCCACCAGATGCCGCATTTAATGCGAATTGTGGACAACACGGGTATGAATATAAACGGTATTCACATGCATACCGGTAGTGATATCCTGGACATTGAGGTGTTCCTTCGTGCATCAGAAATTCTTTTCGATGCCGCTAAGAATTTTAAAGATCTGGAATTTTTGGACTTTGGAAGTGGGTTTAAAGTACCTTATACCCAGGGAGATATAGAGACAGATATTGAGGAATTAGGAGAAAAACTTACTACGCGTTTCAAAGACTTCTGTAAGGATTACGGCCGTGAATTAACGCTGGTATTTGAGCCCGGGAAGTTTTTAGTGAGTGAAGCCGGTAAATTTCTTACCAAAGTGAATGTGATCAAACAAACCACCTCCACGGTATTTGCGGGGGTAGATAGTGGTTTCAACCATCTTATTCGTCCTATGTTCTATGGTTCCCACCACGATATTCACAATATCTCAAACCCCGGTGGTAAACCAAGATTTTACTCGGTAGTGGGTTACATATGCGAGACAGATACTTTTGCCAATAACCGAAGGATCGCAGAGATCACTGAAGGTGATATCCTTGCCTTTAGCAATGCGGGCGCCTACAGTTTTTCTATGTCCAGCAATTTTAACTCCCGTTACCGTCCTGCAGAAGTGATGTGGTATAACGGCAAGGCTCACCTAATCAGGGAAAGGGAAACCTTTGAAGACCTCCTGAAGCATCAGGTTATCATGGATTTTGACAAAGTAGAGGCTTAATTTTTTTACCCCTATTGGCTCTTTTTTCGCTTTTTAGCCTAAATAATTATTGATCCAGCCCTGTATTTGAACAGGAGGTATCTTTTGGTTATCTTATGCTGAAAATCTGCTGAAAATGAGCCTGTATTTTCTAGCCTTTATTCCTTCTGAAAGCATTCAACAGGAAGTGAAGATCCTTAAAGGAGAGATCCGGCTGAAGTATGCTGCTAAATATGCGCAGAAACTTCCTGCGCATATTACTTTACAACCACCCTTTAGACTATTTGAAGAAGATAAGGTCTCCTTCCTGGAAATGCTTACAAAATTTGCTGAGAGGGAGGTCCCCTTGGAAATCCAACTATCCGGTTTTGGAAGTTTTCCTCCAAGGGTAATTTATATTGATGTAGAAAATAAAAAGCCGATAATCGCATTTCAAAGAAAATTGCAGGATACCTTGGCAAATGTTCTGGATGTCTCACATACCGTAAAAAGCGATTTTCATCCGCACATAACGCTCGCAACCCGGGATTTAAAAGAAGAATATTACCCGGAAGCGTGGAATGATTTTCAGAAGCGAAAGTACCTTGCCACCTTCACCGCCAGCAGTCTTTATCTGCTTCAGCATAAGGGAAAGGCCTGGGAGATCTATAGTGAATTTGCTATAGGAAAAGAAATATCCACTTAAAAAATATTATTAGATCATATCTTCAGGCAACTTCTTACATTAAGACTGAAAAAGTTTAAATTTAGACTTATAATTTTTCGTTGCTTATGAAGAAACTACTGTGGCTTTTCATTATTCTGCTTCTCCTTTTTCTGGTAATGGTATACCTGTCAGTTTCCGGCCAAAAAAAGGAATTTGACACTGCCGTTATCCTGGACCCCGGTGATGTGGAGAATATTGATTTCACACAACACGATTCTGTAACAGTAGCAGCAAGTTCCCTTTATGAAGGAAATATCCTTAAAGAGGCTATGCAGGGAAAAAATTACAGGGATGCCTGGGCAATACCTGTAACCGTTCCGGTTGTTTTTCTCGATACCCTTTACGGGGGGATGAAGATTGTGAAAGAAGGAGGAGGTACCCAGACCCATTCGCTTCGCCTGGAAGATGCCCGGGGCATCCTTTACAGCTTGCGAAGTGTAAATAAGGATCCGCAATCCCACGTTCCGGAATTTGCAAGGACTCTAGGCCTGGAAAATATTGTTATAGACGGCATCTCTGCACAACATCCTTACGGTGCAGTTGCCGCAGCTGCTCTTGCAGATGTCGCCGGGGTTTTACATACCCACCCCAGGCCTGTATTTATTCCCAAACAAGACTTTTTGAAAGAATACAATGATAAGTATGGCGACAGATTGTTTTTGCTGGAATATGAAACAGAAGGTAAAAAAAACTGGACAAGCTATGAAAATGTAAGGGAAATATTGGACACAGATGACCTGCAGGAATTAAAAGCAGAAGTAGGAAGTAAACTAAGAATTGATAGAAATTCTCTTATACGGGCCAGGCTTTTTGATCTCCTCATTGGAGACTGGGACCGCCACGCCAAACAGTGGGGATGGGTAATCAAGGAAGTGGGCGAAGAATTGGTGGCATTTTCCCTCCCGGGCGACAGGGACAATGCATTCTTTAAACTTGAAGGCGTAATTCCGTCTATTATTTCCCACAAAAGTGTAGAGCCCCTTGTACGGCCCTTTGAAAAGGAAATAGATTATATGCCCGGCCTGGTGTACCCTGTTGATGTATATTTCTTAAAAGATACCCCTGAAGAAGTTTATATAACTGAAGCAAAATTCCTTCAAAACACTCTTACAAATGAAAAGATTAGTGCCACCCTTAAAAATTGGAATAAGGATTTTTATGCACAGGATGGGGAAGAAATAGCAGCAAAGATCCAACAACGAAGAGAGGACCTGGTTGATTATGCAATAGCTTTCAGAAATATAGTGGAGGAAAGAGAACTACTTTCAGAACCTTTGAAGGGCTCTGAAGATATTGAATTACCTCCGGGACTTATAAAATGTTTTGAATGTAGGGAGGATTGAGATTATCCTATTGGAATGGAAAATTTATAAAGAACCATCATTCACTTCTATCCAGTACCCGTCCGGATCCTGAAAATATATCTGTTTTACGCCATCCGGCCTTGTATTGGTAGTATCCGGATCTCCTTCCCAATTTTCAAAATGGATATTTTTAGATCTTAGATGCTCCATAAATTTGGACAGATCATCGATATTCAGTGCAGTATGGAAACCTTTATAATGAGTAACTTCCTCTTCACTTTCTATGAGATGAATTTGTATTTTATTATCCAGCTGGAACCAGCGAATATGATCTCCCAACCCGCCATTCGGAATTTCTGGTAATCCCATTACTTCCCCGTAAAATTTTGCCGAAGCCTTCAGGTCTTTTACCTGGAGAGCATCATGATCTTTTTTAATACTAAAATTGGATTGAGCTGTCCCAAAGGATGAGAATAAAATGATAATCATAACAGTTAAAATTAGTTTCCCGGAATTCATAATTGATAATTATTTCAAAATACACGAAACTAAAGATAAGGAAATTTGACTCCTGAATTTCACAAAGCTTTCGCTGAATCCAAAATTGCATTAATTCTTTGCTAAAGATTTAATAAACCTCCTCCATTAACTTCTAAGATTTGATACTTTACAATTGCAAAAAAATAATTGACTTTGGAAGACAACATAAAGGTAAAGGAAACAGCAGTTTTATCAAGTAACTGGGGAATTCTTAATGAGATAACTTTTGAAATAAAAACCAGTAATGGGCAATGGGCAAAGCAAGTAAGGGAAAGTTATGATACCGGAGACGGGGCAACCGTATTGTTGTATGACAGGTCCACAGGAAAAGTAATCCTCACCCGGCAGTTTCGCCTGCCAACTTACTTAAATGGAAATCCCGGCGGGCTCCTTACAGAAGCCTGTGCAGGTCTTCTGGACCAGGATTCCCCTGAAGATTGTGTGATCAAAGAAGCCAGGGAAGAAACCGGCTATAAGATCTCCAATCCTAAAAAGGTTTTTGAAGCTTATATGTCTCCGGGGTCTGTAACAGAAATGATGCATTTTTTTATAGCTGAATATACTAAAGAGCAAAAAGTAGATGAAGGTGGCGGCCTGGAGGAAGAGCAGGAAGATATTGAAGTAGTGGAAATGGACTTTAAGGAGGCCTGGATTAAGGTTGTAAGCGGAGAATTAAAAGATGCGAAAACTATTATACTTCTCCAGCATCTTAGGCTTACCAATATTCTGCAGGAGTTTCATTGATCAATAGATAAAAAAAATCTTCCCGGTTTGTGTTTTTTTTATGGATGTGATAAAAAACACTTCAGGTTCATTGAATTTTCTAAGAATGTTCTTATATAAATTATCCAAATCCTGATTTTCGTCACTTTTTATTTTAAGTGTATCACGTACTTTTAACCTATCAAACAATAAGCTGATATGGAAACCCTTAAAGTACTGAATGACCTGGAAATCGCCCGGGAAGTAGATCTAAAAAATATTACCACAATTGCCGAAAAACTGGGTCTTGATCCCGATGACATTGAAATGTACGGCAAGTATAAAGCGAAACTCCCTCTCGATATTATTGATGAAGAAAAAGTATCCCGGGGAAATTTGATCCTGGTGAGTGCTATTTCCCCTACTCCAGCAGGAGAAGGAAAAACAACCGTTTCCATTGGATTGTCTGAAGCTCTTAACAGAATAGGAAAAAAAACAACTGTAGTTATAAGGGAACCTTCCCTTGGTCCCGTGTTCGGTATTAAAGGTGGGGCAACCGGAGGAGGATTTTCCCAGGTCCTGCCTATGGAAGATATAAATCTCCATTTCACAGGGGATTTTTCAGCCATAGAAAAAGCAAACAACCTCCTTGCCGCTTTAATTGATAATAATTTACAGAGCAGGA
>DATHWA010000436.1:0-6934 GCA_035461025.1 Gillisia sp.
AGTTAACTCATGGGCAAGCAACCGTTTGCCACTTTCAGATTTGGGTTGAAACTGTCCAGCACCAAATACAATATGATTTCCGTGTGTATAGGCGTGAGCATTAATAATCTTTGATGATTGACTGGCTAAAGCATTGTTATGTATTTGCACTTTACTAAAATCATACATAAACCTTTGTTCCATAAATGAACGGGTTGAATTATCCAAGGGCTGCCCGGTAGATTGAAGTGTTTGTTGAACAGTTGAGTTAATATCTGAAGCCAGTGAATTATCACATTCTTTTCTTTGTAATTCTGTATCTTCTTCCGTGCATTTAGTACACTTTTTTTGGATGACACAATTCGTATGTTGAAACGTTTTTCCTTTCCGTTGTAATTTTATTTCATCCTCTTCCTGGCAATGAGCACACTTACGTTGAATATTTGAAATGTTTTTTGTAAAAGAAACTTCAGTACTTGTAGAAGGTTCCGGCATTCGCATCACCTTATCCGCCATTGCATCTGCCTCCTGCTCATATTTATCACCTGGTTGATTGATTTTAAGCTTGGGCTGAATAGCAATATTCTTCCAGTTAAAATCCATTCCGGAGCTCTTATTAAGACCTGTCTTTTGAGAATTGCTTCTGTCTCCAATATGCCTTGGAATAAATGATGAGGTTTGAGATTTATGTGTAGTAATGCTCAACATCATTTGCAGTTTGTGGTTGAAGGTTTTAATAAATGTGTGTAAAGACTGTCTGCCAGGGAATTGCCAATCTGCTCCGGACGGGATGAATGCTTTACCGTTAAAGCAGGTAATTTTAATCCCCGTATTTCCATATTTTTAAATAAAGCTAAATCCTGACTCTCATCAAGAAATCGGTTTTGCAATCTTTCCGTTAGTGCCTTCCTGATTGCCCGGGCTTCGTTTGCTGAAAATCCTTCAACGATAATTTCCTGTATGTCTATTTCAATATTAGGCTTCATCCCAATGCCTTAATTCACCATTACTTAATCGCTTATCCATTTTCTTATACTCTTTTCTTGTCGCCTTCAGCAAATGGTGCATGTCTATTTTCTCATTTTCAGAGGCAGCAAGGAAAGCAGCATTCATGGCGATATTTTGAATACTCCCCCCCGGAATATTGATTTGTGCTAATTTCTGATAATCTACCCCGGCCACCCAATTAGGGTTTGGAAATGCCCTGGACCATATTTTAAAACGTTGCTTTTGGTCTGGCCGTTCAAAATTTATAATGAAACGTATCCTGCGTTCAAAAGCTTTGTCAATGGCATTCTTAATATTTGTGGTTAGAATGGAAAGACCACGGAACTGCTCCATACGTTGAAGTAAATATCCAATTTGTAAATTGCTATACCTGTCGTGGCTGTCGCGTACTTCGCTACGTTTCCCAAATAAAGTGTCCGCTTCATCAAATAACAGGATAGCACTGCCGGTTTCAGCCGCATCGAAAATTTTTTTTAAATTCTTTTCGGTTTCACCAATATATTTATTTACCACCTGGCTTAAGTCTATACGATAGAGGTCTAACTTCAGTTCATTTGCAATTACTTCAGCAGCCATTGTTTTTCCCGTTCCGCTTTCTCCATAAAACAGGGCACTAATTCCCAGCCCCCGGGAGGTTTTAATTGCAAAGCCGCCATCCTGATAAACCTTAGTTTTATAACGCACATGCAATACCATTTCCTTGAGGGTGTCCCTAACATCCTCCGGCAATACAATATCATCCCAGGTTGCCTTTGTCTCTATACGCTCTGCCAGGTTATTAAATGAAGGCCTGGTCTCCTCACAACAAATTTCCCATAACTTTTTATCGATTTCTTTTTTATCCTCCAGGATCGTGTAGTTTGATATTGCCGCAATGGAACGGGCGCTGAGGTGGAATTGGTTTACCAGAGGAATAACTGAAGGTTTTTCCTCATAATTTTTTAAAGCATGCTCCCAAAGTTTTTGTTGTTCATTTATGCCAATCTCCGGAATTTCAAATTTTGTTGAATTATAAAATTGAGTTCCTAATCCGGCCTGGCTTCCAATGAAAATCAAAGTCTTACAATTTTCTATGAATACCCGAAGAGAAGTGGTGGCAGAAAAGTCGTCTATTTTTGTACCATCGATATAGAGACTATAACCATTTAATAGGGATATTCTGTTCCAACGCCTCACAATATCCAGTGCATCATTGATTTGAGACGGAAGTGCATTCCATTTAAGTAAATGTATTTTACTGTTGAGATTGGCTGCAATCTGTAAGGCGATACCGGAAAAATCATCTGTTTGATTTCCCTGTAATTCTATAATATTCCCGTTTTGCTCTTTCTTAATAATATAATTACTGATCTTTTGGGCCTGCTTAATTTGTGATTCCGCAAGTGGATAATATGAAGTAATAGGTTGTATGAAAAATGATAATTGCTCATCAAAGGTGCCGCAGGCAGTTAGGTAGTGGAGGATGGTTTCATCAATTTTTAAAGGTCGGTTAATAAGAACTGAAGCATCTTCCCATTCTATAAGTCCCCATTTTCTCAAGGAAGAACCAGGAGAGATCGCATCCCAATGTGCATCGTTAAAACTTTGTAACAATAATGAAAACGTAGGGTGCACAAGGTTCTCATTATTATGGATCCGGGAGATCAAAAATCCATATTCAGAATTTAGCTGCACCCCGGCACAAACCAGTAAAACCTTTTTTTCAAAACTGCTTAATTTAAAGATTCTGCTTAATCTGTCTATAGCCGCCTCTCCGGTTAAATCTTTTTTAATATCATCTATCCTGTTCCCCAGGCTCTCTGGAGGGCTATAGGTTTTTTGCTTTATATCATTTTTTTGATAATATGAAATCTCATCAAACGTCAATTCAATGGAATGCATAAGATACATTCTGTTGAGTTCAAGCCAGGTATTTTTAGCTTCAGCAATCATGGGATGGTGACATTTGGTCCTGAAAAATCGTGAAATAGGGGACTTGTTGCATTATTTATTCTTATTCTTATTAGATAGGTGCCGGCTTCCACATCACCGCTGTCTATGGACACAGAATTGGTATTTGCAGAGGTAATACCTTTAAATGCATATTCATTTGCCGGGCGAACCGTGGTGTCAAAGTCAACTTCATTCAACAAAACGGTGTATTTCGTATCTTCTTCAATCTCTGGTAAGATGGTCAGAGTAATTTGAGGATCTGTAAAATTAATGTTCTGGATTAGAGGACTTATGACCAGGGCTGCGAGATTGGAATTAAATCCCTTGTGAGGTACTTCCGGTTCCCCCAACATCAATTCATGGATAATTTGTACACTATGAATTCCGGCACCGAGTCCGGTAGGTAAGCTTAGAACAATCTCTGTGTTAAGGTCCGGCGAAACTGTCACGGTTTCTTCAGCATCAAATACTACTCTGGTTACGTCACCTTTCAAGTTGAGACCTTTGATGAACAAATTATCATTTGCAAAAAATATCTTCTGGTTGGGATAATTGGCGTCTGTCCTCTCTACGGATATTAGATCATGAATTGCTGGAATATTGATTGGCTGGACATAAATTTTACTTTTTTGAACTGGTAGCGGCTCAGGAATTTCTCTTTCCCTTCGCAATAAGGCTACAGAAACTTTATAGTAGCTGCTTAACCTGTGTTTGGCGCCGAACATGGTCCAAAGTCCCGAAACTTCTTCGGTATTGGGTGCCAGCGGTGAAATCCTTATCTGTTCAATTTGTTCTGAAAGTCCCGAATTGGCCAGCATAGATTCGCCTGCAAGTTCATTGGCTATAAACTGGCGTCCAATTATTGCATTATCGTGAAATGCTACCATAGCATATCCCAGCATTAATTCACTGTAGTAAGATTCACTTCCGTGTGTACTTAACATGTAATAAAGGTCCAGTGCTAAATATGGATTGGAAACACGCTGGCCGGCCTGGTTTCTGCTTATAAGATCTTGATTTTTCCAGCTTCCATTTTCTGTTACCATATATAAATAAAGGTTCAGGGCATTAGCGTCCAGGTTGAGGTCTTCTTCCAGTCTGTCTAACGGTTTTGTAAAGACTTCCACTCCCAATGTATCTATACCCTCGTTGGTTACGCTCTCTTTTACAATTTGCTGTAGAATATATGTAACCGCTGCTATCGCCTTTAAAGAACTCACGTTTTATTTTTTAGAATCCAGGTAGTCCTGTAAAGTCATCTTAGGAGTAAAATTTTTTACGGCTTTCTGTGGCGATTTTTTATTTTCCCTTACGGTTCTCACCTCCAGCCTTCCTATTGAAATTTTCACTGTAGGCCTGTTTAATTGGTCCTTCTTCCCCATATCTTTTAGAGAAGATTTATCATTATCGCCGCCAATAGACCTGGCCATATTCAATTGATTTAATAAACCTTGTTTGGGTGATGGAACGTCATATTTTATAGACTGGTTATTGTCTCTTAACGTTATATTTTTTTTAGAGAAATTTTCTGTTAGGGCTGGATCTCCGATATTATTTTTATCTGAAAATTCTTTATCATTTTCCCTCATTTCCAGTGACTCTTTAATCTGAATTGTATTGTTTTTTACTTTGCTTTTCCTTTGATCTTTTTCAGGTAAAAATGGGGGAGTGAGTTTGTTTTTTGGATTCAGATTTATTCCTGAAGGGGTAACTTTTTTCTTTTTTTCTGAAAAATTTACCAGGTCACTTTCTGAAGTATTTTCATTGTTAACTGAAAAATTTCCAGCTCCCACAGAATCTGAGACTGAATTTATTACCTCAAACCTGCTTTGTGAACGGGGTTGAACCGAAGGAGTAGAGCCGGAGGCTTTGATAAATAAGTGCTGTAAATAATTCATGTAGAGTGGAGAAGTTTCAAATAGTGGTTTCGGCGGTTGGGACTTAGATTTAAAATTTCTTCTTCAGTCCAGCCAAAAGCTTTTGCCAAAATGAAAACATGGTTCAGGAAATTCTGAGCCCAAAGGTCTATTTCTTTCCACAGGTAAGAAAGTATATCAAATAAGCTTTCCCAACGGGTAGAACAGTTTACGCATGTTAATTGAAAACTAAGATTCGAGAAGACACAAACCTCATCGAATTTTTTAAATATCCGGGAACGTAAGGCATTCGCTTTATCGCCAGTAAACAATTTTGTGTCAGCAGGCCAGTGAAGACAATTTTGAATTACCAAATCCTCATTTTCAGTAAGCATATCGACTGTAGTAGGAAGACGTAATTTTGGTGATCTTTCAGAGGACTTCAGGCTTATTGAAATGTTATCTGGAACATCATCCAGAGCTGGTAGATCTAAACTTTCATAAAAAAATTCCCATTCCAGCATTTCCCCACATTCGGGGCAGCTACACACATTTGTAAATTTATTTCCGAATAAAACTTTGCGAAGATGTAGCAACACAATATCACGTTTTTCGATACTCCACTGCGCAACTTCACTTTCTTTAAATTCCGGCAGGTAAAGGGAGGCAAGAATAAGGCCTTTATTCCAGTAGGAAGCTTCCTGGCATAGGTCCCAGGCGTTTAAGATGGTTTGTTCTTTCAAGGTTATTCTGGTTCTGTAAAGGAAATCTCCTGGGGTTCAGTCACCACATAATCCCTTTCCCATCCTTCATTCTCAAGTTTCATGGATCTTATGGCGATGGCATTGCCGTTTGCATCCAGCTCCGGCAAGGCGTTATATTCAGAAACCCAGCACCTGTATATATTATATGACATTGCTAATTGCCCTGCTTCATTATACAGTTCTATGGTAATATTTTTTCTGAAATCTGCCAGAGAAATTTCCTGGCCAAGACCTGCTCCAAAATTCCAGACTTTATTAGCCCATCGTTCAAATTCCATATCATGGGTAACCCCCTGTTCTATGGTAATCGCTTCAAACTCACTGCGCCCGGGAGATTTCCTGCTGCTGCTGGGATCCCCGCCTTCGCGGTGGGTTATAACCTCGGTGGTTTTTTTTAATCCGCTTACTTTATTTACGCCTGCTATGTAGCGTCCATCCCATTTCAAACGAAATTTAAAATTTTTGTAAGGATCAAATCGGTTCGCGTTTACTGAAAATTGTGGCATGATACTTTTATTTAAAGGGTTTATTTTAGGTTTCTATCTGTCCTGCAATTTGTTGTAATTTCAGGATTACGAACTCTGCAGGTTTAAGAGGTGCAAAGCCTACTATGATGTTAACGATCCCCAGGTTGATGTCGTTCTGGGTAGTGGTTTCTGAATCGCACTTCACAAAATAAGCGTCTTTCTTCTCACCCTGGAAAGCACCCTGGCGGAACATATTGTGCATAAAAGCACCCACATTTAATCGAATTTGAGCCCATAAAGGTTCATCATTAGGTTCAAAAACCACCCATTTTAAGCCTCTGTACAGGCTTTCTTCAATATAAAGAGCCGTTCTTCGTACAGGTAAATATTTCCATTCAGATGCAAGTACATTTGCCCCTTCCATAGTTCTGGCCCCCCATACTATATTTCCATAAACCGGAAACGAACGAATACAATTTATACCCAGTTCATTTAATTTTCCATTTTCCATGTCGGTAAGGGATACACTTAATCCTGATACTCCTGAAATTCTGGCATCGGTGCCTGCCGGTGCCTTCCAAACACCTCTTTCCACATCTGTTTTGGCGATTATTCCCGCGATACTCCCACAGGGTACAAATTCTTCAATTTGGTTTCCCATTAACGGGTTCGGTTTTAATAATCTTGGAAAATAGATAACCCCGTAGTTGCTTTTATCAAAATTTTCAAATCCTGAAATTGCATTGGCCATAGAGGTCCAGGAAGATGGTGGATCCACAAGCAAAATAGCTCTTCGCTTTTTGCAGTAGGTCAGTGCAGATTCAAAAGTTGAATCTTCGATATCTTCATTTTTAGAATAGGGCGGTATACAAAGTATTTTAAATAGATCCACTTTTTCCAGTGCGTACAATCCATTTTTATCCGATAC
>DATHWA010000437.1:0-1812 GCA_035461025.1 Gillisia sp.
GAGGCAGTAGTAATCATGGGGAGGATTACGGAATTGGGTGGTGATTTTTAAAACTTCCTCCTTCAGTGTTCAGCATTCTAAATTCGAAATTATAAATCCGAATTTTGAATATTGAATTCCGAATGATGAAGTTAAAAAGGAATAAATTTGAGGTAAACGTTTCCGTTAACTCACAAGAGAAAGTATCACATTAATTCGATCCAATTATGTCAGCGTCAGACCTTAAAAATAAAGATAATTAAGAAATGTATGAAGTTCCATTTTTTTCCTTGTGCAAAAAGGAACTTTTATTTATTACTGCAGAAAATTACCGTGTCTTAAGGAGACAAGGCATTACAGAAAGAAAAACAATAGATATTATAATAGCAACTTTTTTTATTGAAAACAATCACAAATTACTTCATAATGATAGGGGTTTTGATCCCTGTGGAGCAATCTGGGGATTGCAGGTTGTCAAATGATTCAACTTTATTTGATCCTTATTTTGGGGATGTATTATTAAAAGAATAATGGTAAAAGGAGGCATACCCTTTCTTTTTAAACCTTATAATTGCTTAATCGTTACTATTACTTTACCTTTGTAATATACAAATACAAGAAATTATATGAAAGGCGGTTTCAGAGATGAGACCGTTCTTTTATTTTTCATAGCCATAGTAATCAGAAGAACATGGGACAAATACAATATTACACAGAGGAAGGCCTTAAGAGACTTAAGGATGAGCTTCAGGAGCTAAAAACCAAAGGCAGACATGATATTGCCAAGCAGATAGCCGAAGCAAGGGATAAGGGTGACCTTAGTGAAAATGCTGAATATGATGCAGCAAAGGATGCACAGGGTCTTTTAGAGTTGAAAATATCAAAACTTGAAGAAGTGGTAGGCAATGCCCGTATCCTGGATAACTCTAAGATGGATATGTCTAAAGTAGGTATTTTAAGCACCGTAAAAATCAAGAATGTAAAGAACGGTATGACCGTGGCCTATACTCTGGTATCTGAAGAGGAAGCAGACCTTAAGGCTAATAAAATATCTTTAGCCTCTCCGTTTGGTAAAGGACTGATAGGTAAAAAAGTTGGCGAGATAGCTCAAATCAACGCTCCGGCAGGAATGGTAGAATTTGAGGTTCTTGAAATCAATTACTAAATTATTATGGTCCCGGTTGTCTGACAGTCGGGATTTTTTTATTTTTATACTATGACTTCTATTTTCACTAAGCTTATCAATAGAGAGATCCCCGGCCACATCATTGCCGAGGATGAAAATTATATAGCATTTTTGGATATCATGCCGTTAGTTAG
Source organism: Gillisia sp. (assembly GCA_035461025.1). GTDB lineage: Bacteria > Bacteroidota > Bacteroidia > Flavobacteriales > Flavobacteriaceae > Gillisia. The sequence goes on from DATHWA010000437.1 coordinate 1,300, forward strand.
AGGGCATGTGCTGGTGGTTCCCAAGCAGGAGATCAGTTATATTTTTGACATGGACGACCAGCTTTTGGCCGGCCTTCATGTATTTTCGAAAAAAGTGGCCAAGGCCATAGACAAGACAATCAAATGCACCCGTGTGGGCGTAGCGGTGATCGGACTGGAAGTTCCCCATGTACATATCCATCTGGTGCCGCTAAACTCAATGGATGACATAAATTTTACCCGGCCAAAACTGAAGCTGGATGACGAGGAATTGGCGCATATAGCGGAGAAGATTAGAGTAGCGGTTTAGAGTAATGTCAAGAATTAATTTAATTATTGTGGAGGTGTTTGGTATATAGTATGTTTGACCTTATACGAAGAACTAAGTACGAGGATGCCGAGAAAAAACATAAAGCTTTAATACACATTTATATTATCTGAATCCTTTATTCGGAAAGTCAAGAGGCAGTTGCTACAGCGCCGTGCGACCCATTCAGGGTCGATGAATTTTACGGGTATCTATTACTATATACA
>DATHWA010000438.1:0-10242 GCA_035461025.1 Gillisia sp.
TATCATAGTTGGACTTTTTGTCCTGCAGCACCATACAAAGACGCTCATAGAAAATGTGATAAGGGAAGAGGAACAATCTTTCCTAAGGACCCTGGACCAGGGGCTGGTGTTATTGGAAAATATAATTGAAGGAACTCAAGGTAAAACAGTTTCCGGGAAAAAAGCTTTTGAACTGTATGATACTTTCGGATTCCCAATTGATCTTACAGCCCTTATCTTAAGGGAGCGCGGTTATGATCTTGATGAAGCCGAATTCAATGCGGAATTAAAGCAACAAAAAGACCGTTCCAGAGCAGCTTCTGTTATGACCGCCGGAGATTGGCATAATTTAGGTGAGGAAGATGAAGAGACCTTTATTGGTTATGATGAGCTGGAAGCTGAAGTAAAGATCACCCGCTATAGAAAAGTTGAAGGAAAAAAAGAAGGAGCACTTTACCAACTGGTGTTCAATAAAACCCCTTTCTATCCTGAAGGCGGAGGCCAGGTAGGCGATAAGGGCATGCTTATCACTTCTGAAGGGGAAGAGATCAAGATCCAGGATACCAAAAAGGAGAATAATCTTATTATTCACATAACTAAAACCCTTCCTGAAGATCCTGCGAAAAATGTAATTGTGGTAGTAGATGCAACAAAAAGAGCACAAACCCAGGCAAATCATACAGCTACCCATTTGTTGCACCAGGCGCTTCGTGAAATTCTTGGAACACACGTGGAGCAGAAAGGCTCAATGGTAAACCATAAGAATCTACGGTTTGACTTTTCACACTTCAGTAAACTTTCTCCTGAAGAACTTCAGAATGTAGAGGATTTTGTGAATGAGAAAATAGCTGAAAAACACGCACTTTTGGAGCAGCGAAATATCTCTTATGCCGAAGCTATAGAACAGGGTGCAATAGCACTTTTTGGAGAAAAGTATGGAGATTCAGTTAGAGCCGTAAGGTTTGGAGAATCTATGGAACTTTGTGGAGGAACCCACGTGCAAAGCACAGCCGATATTTGGCATTTTAAAATAGTTTCTGAAGGAGCTGTGGCAGCAGGTATACGTCGAATTGAAGCAATTACCGGAAAAGCTGTTAAGGATCATTTTTCAGAAGTAGGACTTGCTCTGAAAGAAATCTCTGCACAGCTTAAAAACACAAAAGATCCTGTAAAAGCTATTCAAACCCTTCAGGAAGAGAATCAGGCTTTAAAGAAGCAAATTGAAGTATTATCCAGAGACAAGGCAAAAAACCTAAAAATTGAACTTCAGCAGGAGATCACTACAATAAACGGGGTTGATTTTCTAGCTAAGAAGGTAGATCTGGACGCCGGGGGAATAAAGGACCTTGCATATCAACTAGGGGAGAAGAAGAATAATCTTTTCCTTCTTTTAGCATCAGAACAGGATGGAAAAGCTTTGCTTACCTGTTATATATCCAAAGAACTGGCAGAGACAAAAGATCTGCATGCCGGGAAAGTGGTAAAGGAACTTGGAAAACATATCCAGGGAGGTGGCGGTGGCCAGCCATTTTTTGCTACAGCAGGGGGTAGGAATCCGCAGGGAATAGAAAAAGCCCTTGAGGAAGCGAAAAACTTTTTGAAGGAGTAAGTGTATAAAGTGTGCTCTGGTTCCCCTGAGTCTTAAAAAAGAAAGCTATGGAGTTTCGTACTCAGTTTAAAATAGAACCGGGGGAGCCTAAAATTGACTACAACTCCTCAATCTTCCTCGTAGGCTCGTGCTTTGTAGATAATATTGGGGAGAAGCTGGAGAAAGGCAAATTTAAAAATCTGCGTAACCCCTTTGGGATCTTTTTTCACCCTGCAGCGATTGAAAATTTTCTATCCCGGGTGGTGAAGAAGGTTGTTTATACAGAAGAAGAGGTGTTTTTCCAGAATGAAAGGTGGCATTGTTTTGAAGCACATTCAGTTTTAAGCAACCCCAATAAAGAGGAGCTTGTTGAGGACCTTAACGGTAAATTGGAACTTACCGGAAATTTCCTTAAAAGAGCTACTCATATAATTATCACCCTGGGCACCTCATATGGTTACAAGCTTAAAGAGACAAATACTTATGTAGCCAATTGCCATAAAGTTCCACAAGCCCGGTTTGACAAAGAACTTATGCCCGTGGAGGAGTTAAGGACCAGGCTTCAAAACATCCTCAATCTTTTGAAAAATGTCAATCCTCAACTCAAGGTGATCTTTACGGTATCCCCTATTCGGCATCTCCGGGATGGGGTAGTGGAGAATCAGGTGAGTAAAGCGCATCTTCTCAGTGCTGTGAGTGAGCTTGTGAAAACTAATCCGGAGAAATGCAAATATTTTCCCTCATATGAGCTCATGATGGATGACCTTAGAGATTATCGTTTCTATAAAGAGGATATGATACATCCCACCCAGGTGGCTATAGATTACATCTGGAATAAATTTAAAGAAACATGGATTTCAAAGGACGCTCTTCTAACGCTTGAGGAAATAAATTCTATTAACCAGGCATTAAATCACAAACCCTTTAATCCGAATTCTGAAGCTCACCTAAAGTTTCTTTCCAAACTAAATGAGCGTATAAAAAAACTTAAAAAAGCACATCCGGAGCTGGATTTTTAAGGTATTTTTAAAGATTTTGAGCTTAAAAGTTATTTCTCTCTTAAAGTGACAAGTTTCATATCTAAAACGTTATAGGAGTAATTTTATATCTATTATTTTTGGACTGTTGAATTAGAAAAATGAGAATTTTTTTAGTCAACTTAAACTTTAAAATTCTTGGGGTAGAATTTTAGAAATAGTAAAATGGATGGTGGGGGCCATCCATTTTTTTTTATACTATATTTTCCAATTTTTCTAAAGTTTTTCATTCTAAATAATCTTCATATAATGTAATAATTACATTTTTGAAACGGGCATTTTTACTACGCTTTTAATTGATTTTATAATATGATATCTTTTAAAACCTGTCGTATTTTACTGGTTAACAGAAAATTAAATCTATATTAATGTTCTGTTTGCTTGTGTAATTCAGATTATTTTGTATTTTTATACTGTCTTTGAACAACATAGGAGATCATTTTTAAATGATTTCCTCTTGAAGTTCAGGATGACGTTTCTAAAATTTGTTGGGGTAGATTTTAGAATTTAAGCAAATGGACGGGTGGGGCCGTCCATTTGCATTTTATATAATTGGCTGGACCCACGTTTATGAATATTACGCCCTTGCAGGGCTTTTTTTTTGGTTATTGAACAATTGGTCTATAAATATTTCCCCTTTCCAGGGCTATAAATATTCCGCGCCTTCCATTGCTATAAATATTTCGCCCTTCCAGGGCTCTTTTGTATTCTCGCTTTTTAGATTCTTTTAATTCGATATATAAAAAGGATCCTCTTGGTTTTCTCCGGTGTATAGAATAAAGGTTCATTCTTTTCAGGTTGTTCAATCTATAGGAAACCTTGCTATTCCTGCCTAATCCTTTTTCTGGCACTTTAATTGATTTTGTACCTTTAAACAAAAAATTAAATGAGGAAGATCATCCCTATTATCCTTCTGGTCCTGGCAGTATTCTTTGGTTGGAAATATTTTGAAGCGCGAAATGATCAACGTGACCAACTTGTTGAGAATACAGATTTGATCCAAAAACAAATTAAGAACGTTGGTAAGCTGGTGGTAACCGAGGGAAGCTTTGCGCAGGTGTACTCCTATAATGATTCTAAGAAGTTTTACCTGGACATATTTTCTGCCCGAAAGAAGGCCCTAATCATTGTGAATGCAGAGGTAACTGTGGCATATGATCTTAGTAAACTACAAACTGAAATAGATTCTGAAAACCGTACCGTACGCATTCTTTATATTCCAGAGGAGGAGATCTCAATAAATCCCAATATTCGTTATTATGATGTAACCCAGGATTATCTCAACCAATTTGAAGCCAAAGATTACAATAAGATCCAGGAGAGAATTAAAAAATCCCTGATGACCAAGATCGAGAATTCTTCAGTTAAATCCAATGCTCAAAACAGACTTATAAGCGAACTGCAGAAAATATATATCCTAACCAGTTCCATGGGATGGTCGCTGGAATATCAGGGCAATATAATTCCAAGTACAGAGGCAATGGAAGGAATAAAACTGTAGTATTTTCCAGATTAAGTTACCAGGTTTGATTCCACCAAATCCATCCCGCCATCTATGAGATGCGCCACCTCAGGCCTTTCCGATTTTACATTCTGAAGATGCTCACGCACTTCTTTAGCAAGGTTTGGATCACTTTCCACAGCCAGTTCATAGATCTCAACCGCGAGTAACCAGTCCCGGGAATGATGCTTCTTTAATATGTCAAAGGCTGCTTGCAGGGAAAACTTCGTATTCTCCCCATTGCGTAAATTTCTTACAGCCTGGTATAGACTTTCAAGTTCCTCCCTTTCCGGAGTCTTTTTACTTTTTATTGTAGTACTGGAAATCTTATGAGTGATAAGGTCAAAAGATAAAGGATCTGCAGGGCCTGCGAAAGCAGAGACAATTTCCTTGCCTACAGCCATATCATAATTTCCCCATTCCGGTTTAAAAAGGGTTTCTCCATTACAGGTAACAGTACAATTTCTAAGACTTATGAGGATGATCTTCCCCTGGAGGTTCCTTGTTCCTGTTATGATCTCACCCTGAACTACTACCCCTCCTTCAAATTCAAACGTGATCTTTTCTCCTTCATAAATATCATATGCCCTAAGATCACGAGGGCTCATATCTTCAATCGCGAGGTTTATTCCTTTTAATCTTCCCACGGGAGAACCAAAACCGTCCGGATGATTGTGTGTTCCGTGACCAACAAGTTCTTTCTCTCTATAGGAAAGAGCAGATTTGCCGGTGGTCTGGAAATAAACCGCATCCCCGTTATGCTCAACAACCCGGGTGAATTCTCCGGAGATCTGTAATCCGGTACTTAATTCAATTGTACCTGTATTTTTTGAAGTGATGAGTTTTTGTATACCTTCCAGTCCGCCCCGTCTTAAAGCCATAGTATTGGCAAATTCTTCCAGTACCAGGCTTAAATGTGCAAAGTCCGGAGTTACGTATAATTGCGGTTGAGGTTTAGTAATATCAAATTCCTGTTTTGCAGCTTCTATAGTATAAGGTAGTTTCTTAACCTTATCTGTCATACACCAGGCGCTTTCACCTATTGATGATAAAAGACCGGCACCGTATATTTTGGGATCCTCAGGAGTTCCAATTAGGCCATATTCCACAGTCCACCAATGTAAATTTCTTATTTGTGCCATTTCACTGGCTTCTCCCATATTATTCTGAAGGTACTCAACTTTCTCCTCAGCCTTTTTTATTTCTTCTTCTGGAGTGTCTTCGGCTTCTTTAATAATGGATAAATGCCGAATGGCCTCATACATTTCATAGTCCTTACCACTGGAGATAGCTTTGCAGCCAATTTCTCCAAATCTTCGCAAATATTCGGCATATTCAGGATTAGCAATAATAGGGGCGTGGCCGGCTCCTTCGTGGATGATATCCGGTGCGGGAGTATACTCTATATGCTCCAGCTGCCGAATGTCACTTGCGATAACTAATACATTATAAGCCTGAAATTCCATAAAGGCAGCCGGGGGAATAAATCCGTCCACTGCTACAGCAGCCCAGCCAATTTCTCTTAGAATGCGGTTCATCCCATACATATTGGGAATGCTGTCTATAGATATCCCCGTTTGTTTTAACCCGTCCAGGTAGGAGTGATGGGCAACCTTGCTTAAATATTCTACATTCTTCCGCATTACGTAGCGCCATACTGCCTGATTTATAGCATTATAGTCCTCATAATTCTGTGGTTTTATGAATTGCTGCAAGTGTGCAGGCAGCCTGTCTAAAATTTCGTTGGATTCTATCTGGTCTAACATAATAATTGCAAATTTCCTGAACTATAAATATACAAATACCTTATAAATATTAGGATGGGATTCTGTGGGGAATAAAAAAAATGCCTTCGTAGGGAAAGGCATTTCTTAATAAAACTTATCATTCCGGAAAAATTATCTTCTTGTTCCGGGTGGGTAGGTTTCAAGTATTTTTTGTACTATCTCATTTATTCTCTTTTGCTTGCGGTTAACATCTTTAGCAAGAGCTGCTGTTCCCATTCCCTGCCAAACAAGTTCTTTATCTTCAGCTGCTACAAAATCGATATAAAGGGTTCCGTCGCTACTGCGGCCCACTGCGGTTTGTGGACCCCAGTGCCAGGGGTGCATTCCCCAGCCCCAGCCTCCCCAGCCCCAGCCTCCCCAGCCCATCATATGGTTCTGGTAGATGTTGATGTTCTCTTTGGTCTTGGTGAAGATGTTTACAAGCAAATCCGGATCTTCAGATTTTGTGAAGCCTTTGGCAGCCATTTCAGTTTCAATGGCCCTAAGTATCCGTTTTTTGTCCAAATCAGATATTTCAGCTTCGTCTATGCCGGGTTTAAAAAATGCATAGGTTTGATATTGATTAAAATCAGCTTGTTGATCATAATCTGATGCTACTCTAACCGTATTACACGAAACCATGGTTACGGCTAAAAGCAGTAGAACGGTAGTAATTTTTACAAATCTCATAATTCAGAATTTAGAGGTTACAGGTTAAGAATCTAAAAACAAGGAATCTTCCACCATATTTGGGAGTGTGACCTTAAGCTTTGGTTCGAGAGACATTGCACGTTTTATTGTAAAAACTGCTTCTTTATTCCTAGCCCAGGATCTTCTGGAAATACCATTATTAACATCCCAAAATAACATGGATCGTAATCTGTCATCAGACTCCTTTGTACCATCAAGAACCATTCCAAATCCGCCGTTAATAACCTCTCCCCAGCCAACTCCGCCGCCATTGTGAATACTCACCCAAGTGGCTCCTCTAAAGCTGTCTCCTATCACATTTTGAATTGCCATGTCTGCAGTATAACGTGATCCATCGTAAATATTCGAGGTTTCCCGGTAAGGAGAATCTGTTCCTGAAACATCGTGATGGTCCCTTCCCAAAATCACCGACCCTATCTCTCCTTTGGAGATAGCATTGTTAAATGCGCGGGCAATTTCGATCCTTCCCGTTGCATCTGCGTAAAGGATCCGGGCCCGGGAACCAACTACTAATTTATTTTGTTTCGCGTTCCTTATCCAGTGAATGTTATCCTTTAACTGACTGTGTATTTCCTTAGGGGCTTCTTTGAGAAGATCCTCGAGTACCCTCGTGGCAATAGCATCGGTTTTATCCAAATCCTCATCTTTTCCGGATGCACATACCCAACGAAATGGTCCAAAACCATAATCAAAACACATTGGCCCCATAATATCCTGCACATAGGAAGGATAAGCAAAAGTTAATTCCTCTCCTGCTTTTGCCGTGGATTTGACAAATTCCCCCTGCTCATTCTTATGGATCCTGGCGCCGGCACGCGAAGCTTCCAGTAGAAATGCATTTCCATAGTCAAAAAAGTAGGTGCCTCTGGATGTATGGACATTAATGGCCTCAGTTTGACGTCTTAGACTTTCCTGGACTTTCTCCCGAAATGTTTCCGGATCATGTGACATCAATTCCTGAGCCTCTTCAAATCCCAGCCCGGCCGGATAATAACCACCTGCCCACGGATTGTGCAGGGAAGTTTGGTCACTTCCCAGGTTCACGTAAATATTATTATCGGCAAAATATTCCCATACATCTACAATATTCCCAAGATAAGCGATAGAAACGGTTTCCTTATTTTCCTTTGCCTTCTTAACCCGACTTCCAAGTTCGTCCAGGTGTTTTATAACTTCATCTACCCACCCCTGGGAATGGCGTGTTTCCACTGCTTTTGGATTCACCTCTGCACATACTGTTACGCAGCCCGCAATATTTCCCGCCTTGGGCTGCGCCCCGCTCATTCCTCCTAGCCCCGAAGTGAGGAACAAAGCAGCCTCTCCTTGCGATTTCCCAATTTTTCTAAGGGCATTCAGCACAGTTATGGTAGTACCGTGAACTATTCCCTGCGGGCCTATATACATATAACTTCCCGCTGTCATTTGTCCGTATTGGGTAACTCCCAGGGCATTGAATTTTTCCCAGTCATCCGGGGCAGAATAGTTAGGTATCATCATTCCGTTTGTCACTACTACCCGTGGTGCATTGCTGTGAGAAGGGAAGAGGCCCATTGGATGGCCTGAATAAATTACCAGGGTCTGGTCATCCTCCATTTCTGCTAAATATTTCATTGCAAGCAGGTATTGCGCCCAGTTCTGAAAAACCGCTCCGTTCCCACCGTATGTGATCAATTCCTCGGGATGTTGCGCCACTGCAGGATCCAGGTTATTCTGGATCATTAACATGATAGCTTTAGCCTGATTGCTCTTTCCCGGATAATCTTCTACAGATCTGGCATACATTTTATAGTCCGGTTTAAACCTGTACATATAAATCCTGCCATACTTTTCCAGCTCTTCCCGAAATTCCGGTAAAAGGTCCGGGTGGTGTTGTGGAGCAAAATAACGCAGTGCATTTCTGAGTGCCAATTCATTCTCCTTGCTGTTAAGTATATCTTTTCGCCGGGGCGCATGATTAACTTCCGGGTCATAATTATATGGTGAAGGTAGTTCCTCCGGGATACCCTGTAAAATTTGTTCTTTAAAGGTCATTTCTACTTGTCTAAGGCTGTTTTGCCTCAAAGTAGCACAAAAATTTTATAATTTTTATAATAGTCCGCTGCTTTTTTTACGGTTATCTTTGAAAGGTCCTGCCTAACCTGCCGGCACCCATAACTTTAGAATAAGTTAGCAGAAACCTTAAAAAATATCCTATGAAGAAAATTTTACTTTTAATCTTTATCTTATTTACAGTTGTTGCCTGTAAGAGCAATGTTGATAGTCCGGACAATGAATTAAGGGATGACCTCACCGAAAACAACAAAAGTCTTCAGCTTCATAATTCCAGGAATTCACTGGACTGGGCGGGTACCTATAGCGGGATCCTGCCTTGTGAGGATTGCATAGGGGTGGAAACTATCCTGGAAATAAAAGAAGATGAAACCTATAAACTTATAAGTCGCAGGACTAATAGTGAAGATCAAACTATAGAAACCCAAAGCAGTGGAAACTTTATTTGGAATGATAAGGGAAGTGCTATAACTCTTGAAGAAGAAACAGAAATGCCCCCACTAAAAGTTGGAGAGAATTATTTGGTGCCACTGGATCCCCGCGGATTTGAAGTGAGGGCAGAGCCCGGGAACAATTTTAAGCTTTTGAAATTGTAAACTATTAGTCTTTTTATTTTCTGAAGGTATCGGTTTTTTTATCATAACCATAAGGACAATGTCTGCATCCGCTTTTGCAGCAGTATCCTCTTTTAAGGTGATACTGCTCTGTAAAGCACTTATACCCTTCAGGCGTGAGATAGTAATCCCCTTCCTCAAGGGGTATATTTTTCTTAAATAGGTCCATTGCGCAAAAATACAATTCTTATCTTGATCCCATGATCGTGATAGTGAACAAATATTTTCCGGGTAAGGGTTTTGCAGGGATTACGCTCTGGCCTTTCGTGATCCTAAAAGAGAGGGCTTACACAAAAGACCCTGTTTTGCTAAATCACGAGCGTATACATTATAAACAACAACAAGAATTACTTGTACTGCCATTCTATTTATGGTACTGCATCGAATTTCTTATCAAATATCCATTATACCGAAACTTTTACCTAACCTATCGCAATCTTTCCTTTGAGAGGGAAGCATATGCATTTGAAAAAGATCTTAGATACTGCAGCAAAAGAAAATTGTGGAGTTTCACCAGCTTTTTAAGCAGCAAATCTTAGGAAGGGAATATAATTCTTTTGAATCTTTGCAGTATGATACCACATGTGGATTTTAAGCTGAAGGATTCCCCCGTTGAGCACGTTCTTACCCGAGAGCAGGATGGGGTCTCTTTACATATAAAGAGAGAAGATTTACTGCATTTAAAAGTCTCCGGTAATAAATTCCGAAAATTAAAATACAACCTGGCTGAAGCAAAAAAACAGGGCCACACCAGGCTGCTCACTTTTGGCGGGGCTTTTTCCAACCATATTTCAGCAGTAGCAGCTGCCGGAAAATTGATGGGTTTTGAAACCTTAGGTATTATAAGAGGAGAGGAATTGGGTAATAATATTGAGAAAACCTTCAGCCAAAATCCTACTCTAAAATTCGCAGCCTCACAGGGAATGAAGTTTCACTTTGTGACCAGGAGTGAATATAGAGAGAAGGAAAACCTTTCCTTTACTGAAGATTTAAAGAA
>DATHWA010000439.1:0-10233 GCA_035461025.1 Gillisia sp.
TTTCAAGGAAATAAATCGACAAATGAAATGCTTAACATCGCGCAGCGTGTTATCCTCTTGCTTGTCGATTTTTGTCCCGCAAAACGGGACAAATGCTCTCTACTCTTGAATAGAAATTTAAGTTCAAAATCTGTGGATCTATTTGAAAAGAAAAACTTTAAGACTAAAAAAATGTAATTTTTGAGGAATTCGTAAAAAATATGAAAATCACAGATAAATGCTTAAAGGCAGAATGTGTAAGAGGGAGGGTAGTTTAAATCCAACGGTTAGAGAACCGAGAATAAAATGGAAATTCTAAATAAAATAATTTACTTTTTGTATCCTAAGCGTTTTCCATTTTTTGATTTTATACTCCAATAAAAATTTGAATAAGAGAAACTTTGGGAATATTCATTCCAGATATAATTTACTTCCCGTAGTGCCTTCGCTGTTACCATTTTTTGATTGCCTTACAGATCTGGGATTTAGAATTAGGATAGGACGTATTCAAAAATTGGAAATAAACAAAAGTTACCTTCAAGTCCGGCTAACTTCTAAATCCCGTTACTTTGCTTTCTCAAAAAATGGTGACAATAATTTAGAAACGAAAAATTGGAGGTTTAATTGGTGTTATTTTTATTTCGTAGTTGATAGAGGAAAGAATTCTTGATGAAACTTTTTATAAAGTAGAATTGTTAAATTTTGGTGAGGTCAATTCCCTGGAGAATTAATATACGATTCCAAGTAGCATATGGGCTAACCCCTTTATTATAGAAGTCCAATTCCTTTCTGCCTGTATCTACTGAAGTAGGGTTCTGCAAATGGAATATAAGCGAAATTTGGAATATCCTGAAAAAAATATGTATTTCATCGATTATTTTGGGTTTTCAACTGGTTTTCTGATTAAATGAATTAGCTTTAACAAAATATTTTGGGATAATTGAAGTTACAAATTGGAGAAATTAATAATATACTTAGGGGTCCTTATAATTGGGAGTTTACATACTTTACAATCTCAAACCTCGGCAACTGCAACCTTTACCGCATCGGCAACAATCATCCAGCCCATAGGAATTACAACCACAAGTGATTTGAATTTTGCCAATATTGATGCACAGGGGGGAGGTGCGGTAATTCTTACACCTGAAAATATGCGCTATGCAACCGGGGATATAGCACTTGCTTCTGGAGAGGAAATCTCAGCAGCCTCTTTTCAGGTAACTGGGCAACCCGGACTTACTTATAATATACATTTTCCTTCTCAGGCTTATACACTTAGTAACGGAGTGGAAGAAATGATCCTGGAAAATTTTACCAGCAGCCTGGGTGAGGTAGGTTTATTGGCAGAAGGAAGACAAACTTTCAACCTGGGAGCAACTCTTAATATTAAAGGCGGTCAGACTCCGGGCTATTATACCAGTCCGACTCCAATGGACGTCACGGTGATCTATAATTGAAAAATTCTTTCATAACCTTTCTTATTACCCAAAGAATTACTTCAAATTTTTTTAAATCCTGCATTACAGCACCCTCTTTTTAATAGAAAAATCATCGATTCAATTCTTTTATGTAACCGTTTTTAATTAAAAAATTGATTTTCCTATGGGGGAAATCCCCCAATTTTGTTTTTCAACGAGTATTTGGGTACATAATCGAATAGTCTCCGTTGGCATCTGGTGTTCTACCTACATTTGTTTCGTTAAAAAACCCAAATCTTAACAACCCAAACAAAATAAAATCTACTTAAAATGAAAAAAATTACTTTTATCCTTTTCGCTCTTATCGCCGGAACTACTTTTGCACAGAATACTGCGGAAGGAACTGCTACGGTAAATGCATACATTGTTTCTCCTATAGGAGTAAGTACTTCTGACAATATTGATTTTGGAAAAATTGTTAGAACGGTAGATGGTGGAACTGTTGAAATCCCTACAGATGGTGGAGCTCGAATCATTCCTGCTGCAATGGATATTAGCTCAACATCGTCAGCTGCAACATTTACGGTTACTGCAGAAGAGAATACATCATATAGCATATCTATACCACAATTGGAATTAAAGAATTCTGATGATGAAACTCAGATTATGATAGTTGATTTCACACACAACCTTGGGGAGGGAGAAAACCAATCTACAGGGAATACTGTTGAAGAATTTGTTGTCGGAGGAAAGCTTACCGTTAATGGAGATCAGGCTGTGGGAACTTACTCAGGAACTGCGACTGTTACTGTATCTTACGAATAAATTTCAATCATAATATACAAAACGCCGCCCCTGTGGCGGCGTTTTTTGATTTAAGTGAAATCTTCGTAAATTGTAACTAAGCATCTCCAACCCAAATGAAAAATATCATTTACATGTTATTGATCCTGCTATCAGGCAGCCCGGTATTTGCACAGGCATCTGCATCGGCTACTGTGGAGAGTCGGGCGACTGTGATAGATCCTATACAAATTGATAAGACCGTGGACCTGGATTTTGGAAATATTATAACCGCCTACAATCCGGGTAGTGTGATTCTTTCACCAGATGGCACACGGGTTGCCTTTGGTGTGGAGATCTCTACATCAATGCCAGGTAATGTTGTGCCCGCAGAGGCTGTGGTTACACATGGAAATAACAGTTACAGCATTACCCTTCCGGAGTCCTTTACGCTATATAACCAAGAGAATACCAATCAGATTTTACTTATAGATCAGTTTACGGTTGCTCCTCTGCAAGGAGATATAAGCGATATTATTAAGATTGGTGCCACCCTCAATTTGGAAGCCAATCAGCAATCCGGTTCCTATACCAATTCAACCGGGTTTAACGTGACAGTATCATACAATTAAATTTTAATATTTCCTTAACATTCTACTGCCGATTCCTTATTTTTGTTGAATAATTTACTTACTCCAGCCCCCCGGGATATGATAAAAACTTTACTTACCCCCACCTTATCATCTTTTATTGTTATTTTTCTCTTTGCTCTTGCCCCGGTTTTTAGCCAGGGAGACCTTATGGTTATGCCAAAACGTATCGTTTTTGATGGTTCCCAGCGTTCGCAGGAGATCAATCTGGCTAATACAGGAAGTGATACCGCAGTGTATGCTATTTCTTTCATTAACTATAAAATGACCGAAGACGGAAATTTTGAACAGGTTGAAGAGCCGGAAGAAGGTCAGCGCTTTGCAACAGATTATCTAAGATATTTTCCACGCCGGGTCGTCCTGGCTCCCAATGAAGCTCAAACCATCCGTGTACAACTCACCCGCACCGGAAACCTGGAGCAGGGAGAATACAGGTCTCATATATACTTCCGAGCGGTGGAAGAGCAAACTGCATTAGGGGAAGATAAAAATGAAGAAGCGGAAGGTATATCTATAAACATTAAAACGGTTTTTGGGATAAGTATCCCTGTGATAATAAAACAAGGAAAATCTACAACCAATATCAGCCTTAGCGATATTACACTTGACCAAAATGCTGAAAATCCGAAACTCTCACTCACGATCAACAGATCAGGGAATATGTCGGTTTACGGAAACTTAAAAGTAGAACATATTTCACCCACCGGTACTACCACAGAGGTTGGAATGGTGAAAGGAATTTCGGTATATACCCCCAACAAAAAACGTAATTTTTCCATGGAACTGAGACATGCCGGTGGAGTTGACCTAAGCAGCGGCAGACTTCAAATCCAATATTCTGAAGAAAAAGGAAAAACAATGACGACTTCAGAATTAAAATTATAGGATATAAGGCATATGAAAAAAAATTACTCTTTTAATTTTAAAATATAAAAATGAGGAGCACCCCCTGGTACTCTTATATATTATTGTTGGCGGCTCTATCTTTGGGTTCTTGGGGATTACAGGCACAAACGATTGATAATGTAATTGTAACCGGTACCCCTGTATGTAAGCCCTCCTTTATTTCAATAAGTTTTCGTGTAACCAATGGTAATGGTGTTCCCAGAAGGTTTTCTGAATCTACGATTTATTCGATTCGCTTAGTAAACATAAATGGGAGTTCATATACTGAAGAATGGATTGAGAATTTTAGTAGTTCAACTTTTCCTCCTAATAATAATGACGCTTCAGCAACCATAATCAGAACATTTCAAATTCCTTCGACAGTTACAAATAGATCGAATTATCAAATAATGATTTCTTCAACCGATCCTGTAGCGGGAGGACCCGCCACAGAGGCTATTTCGACGGTATTTGTAATTAGCTCTCCACCAAATGCGCCCATAACCACCGGAGGTTCAATTTGTATAGGTTCCACGGCAAATCTAACAGCTTCAGGTGCGGTAACCGGTGACAGGTATTTGTGGTACAATGCAAATTCAGGGGGAACTCCCTTAAAGACCAGCGCCCATAATACAGACAATACTTATAATACCCCCGTTCTTTCTGCCACAACAAACTATTGGGTATCCATAATAAATTCAAATGGATGCGAAAGTTCCAGAAGCCAGGTTACCGCGACTTTTCCATTAAATTCCCCCGACTCACAAACCACGGCAGGTACTAACTCCTGGATTGGTCATGTTTATGACGGGACAAATGCTGGGGTGACTTTTAATGGGAATTTTACAAACTATTTTGGGTCATATCCCGAGAATGAAAACTTTGATCAGATTTTCGGGGGTGACAACACCTGTTTTTTCATCTCATCAAGTTTAGGAAATCGATCAATTCTTACTGAAACCTTTTCGGTACGCTATAGAATGAATTCCACCAAAAAAGGATTATATGTTGTTGATTTAGGATCTGATGATGGGACTCGCCTAAGTGTAGATGGTATTCTTGTTTATAATAATTGGGCAGATCAGGCCTGGGCTTCAAGACCCAGGATTTTAATGAATCTAACCGGATATAGTCAACTTGTATACGACTATTACGAAAATGGCGGTGGAAACAGGGTGACTTTCAATAATCTCACGTTGATCCTTGAAAATAAACTCACAGGCAATATTGACCAGAATATTTGTGCTGGGGCTACGGCAGGAGCAATTGCAGGAGACACATTTGGAACGCTGCCAGTTGGTTTAAGTGGGGCCGCCTATCAATGGACTTATAGCACAAGTCCGGGAGGAACGAGAACCAATATAACCGGAGCAACTTCTTCCAGCTTTACGCCGAATATCAATGCTACACCATTTAATACTCCGGGAACATATTACATCTACAGAAATGCCCGCTTATCAAGCAGCAATAATGTGAGTCCAAATCCATATGCTGCCACAAATGAATCTAATCCGGCAATACTGATTGTAAAAGCAACACCGAATCCACCTGCAGCCTCAAACAGCGGGCCGGTTTGCATTGGTTCAACATTGAATTTATTCGCTTCAGCAATTGCGGGTGCAACATATAGTTGGACAGGACCAAATGGCTTCACTTCTACAGCTCAAAATCCTCAGGTCAGTACAAATGCAAGTGCAGCGATGGCCGGAACTTATATTGTTACTGCAACCGTAAATGATTGTACAAGTATTGCTACAAGCACCATCGTTGTTGTAAGTAACTCGTTTAACTGGACAGGTGCCACCAGTACAGATTGGAACACCGCCTCCAATTGGGCGTGTAATTCCTTACCTACTTTAGAAACCAATGTTTTGATACCAGGGGATTTGGCTTCAAACAATTATCCCGTGATAAATGCAGGAACCAACGCTTTTACTAAAAACCTGAGCATTGAAAACGGCGCTTCAGTTATAATTAATGATAACTGGTTGCGAGTTGCCGGTAACCTTTTAAATTCAGGAATTCTAAATGTTGAATCGGGAAGTGTTTCTTTTCAGGGTCCTGCCGTCCAGAGCATTGCAGCTTCTGCTTTTGAAAATAACAGAATTCTGAATTTAAGGGTTGACAACTCTTCCGGCGTAACTTCAGAAGCTATAATTGAAGTGACAGGAATCCTCAAAGTAGTAAACGGTGATTTCAATACAGGAAATGCTCTTAGCCTTATTTCTTCAGCAGAAAAAACCGCACTTATCGATGGCTCAGGTAATGGACAGGTTACAGGGACTGTCACCATGCAACGCTACCTGGACCCTGCTTTTGGTTATAAATACTTCAGCTCCCCATTTTTGGAAACCAAAGCGGGAGATTTTACAGATATCGACTTTACGACCGATTTTCCCAACTTCTACAGGTATGATGAAAACCGGAGCCTGACGCTGGAAGAAGACAGAAATGACGCCACCGGATGGGAGGCGATCACAGATCCTGCCTCAAGTCTGAATATCCTTGAAGGCTATGCCCTTAATTTTGGCTCAAACAACACTGCAACTGTAGTGTCGCTTACCGGGGTTGTGAACAATAGTTCATACAGTAGAACCCTCGAAAATAATAACCGGGAATTTACACGGGGATTTCATCTTATTGGTAATCCCTATCCCTCTCCCATTGACTGGGAGTCTGCTGGAGGCTGGAATAAAATAAATATTGAAAACGGGATCTATTTCTTTACTTCAGGAGAAACTCAATACACCGGCACTTATTCCTCATATGTAAATGGAATTTCGAGTACAGATCAAAAATCATCAAACATAATTCCTTCCATGCAGGGATTTTTTGTAAAAGTAACCACTCCTGCAGAAGGAGTTTCTAAGGTCACAGGCTCTCTCATTGTTACAAATGAAGCCAGGGCAACGGATTTTGACCAACAATTTTTGAAAACACCGCAGCAGGAAGAAAAATCCTTGTTAAGGTTATCTGCAACATTCGAAAGGGAAGGAAAAAAAGATGCTATGGTGGTTTATTTTTTAGCCAACTCCGGCACGAGATTTAATAAGGAAACCGATGCTCATAAACTGATAAACACAGATGCATCTGTTCCCAATCTTTACAGTTTAAGTGAGGATAACATCAATCTGTCCATTAATGCAATTCCATTTCCGGAGGCCGGCAGCTATGAGAAAATACCTCTGGGAATTAACGTTGCAAAGTCCGGCAACATGCACATTAACCTAAGCGATTTGCAAAACATTCCGGCAAACTGGAATATTTATCTAATTGATAGGGAGAAGAGAATTGGACAGAATCTAAGGAAAAAATCTACCTACTCTTTCAATATAAAAGAGGGACAATACCATGACAGATTTCAGCTAATGTTTTCTAAAGAGACCATAAGCGATCCGGCAAGTGCCTTTGATGATTTGTTCAGTGTAGACAGCCGTGAATTTATAAAGGTAAGGCTCAATCTTGAGGATGGTCAAAAAGGCGAATTAAGTGTAAGCACTGTAACAGGACAATTGCTCGAAGTGAAGGAAGGCCGGGGGAAAGAACATGTGGAATTCAGGTCCATCACCAGTTCGGGGTTATATTTCATCAACCTGTATGTTGATGGCCAACGCTATTCTAAAAAAGTACTGGTAAACAAATAAAAAGCTATCATGCCAATAAAAATTTCTTACCTCAGGCTTATTGTATTTATTATGGGATTTTTTGCCATAACAATTGTGAATGCCCAGGAACAACCGCCTGTTCCGGTTGCGGTTGAGGTAAGGAATGCTCAATTTCTCAATTTTGGTTCTTTTACAGTAGGCTCTGCAGGAGGAACTGTGAGTGTAGGTTATAGTGGGGAGAGAAACAGCACCGGGGATATCTACCTTCTCTCTATGGGTTCAAGTGTTTCTTACGCCATCTTTGATGTTTACGCCAATCCCGGAACGATTTTGCAAATTCAGTATCCAAACGAAGTAACACTTTCGGGTCCTTCAGGTAGTGAGGTGAGGTTGACCATTGATCCTGACAGGGAAATAGATACGGGCCGAATATTTGTAACAGATATGAATCCACAGGAGGTCAATGTAGGAGGCACATTAAACATTTTAAACGGGGCAGCGGCGCCGCCCGGACCTTATAACGGCTCTTTCTCCCTCACCTTTATCCATCAATAACGAAGTTTATAGATGCATAAAATTACCTCCGGTTTTAAACTTATATACCGCTCTTCTTTTCTAAAAACTCCTGCACTGCTCATGTTGTTGCTGTTTTTTACAGCCACTGTACAAGCCCAGGATTTGGAAGAATATGATGAGTTAAGCGTGGAGATGAATATCCCCCGGCTGGGCGTATTCGAAATCCCTGTTGCTATCAAAGGAGAACATGCCTTTATATTACCTGAATCTCTCTTTGATCTCCTCAAAATAAAACATGAAAAAACAAACCAGGGTATAAGCGGGTTTATAATTCATCCTGACTCCATATACCAGATCAATTGGCAGGTTCCTACAATTATTTATAGAGGAGATGTTTTTGATATTCCGGCTTCAGATGTAATTCTTACCAATACCGGGAATTACCTCAGGGCAGATTACTTCGGAAAAATATTTGGGCTCAATGCAGATTTCTCCTTCCGCAGTCTTTCCTTTAAAATGGAAACTCAAAAAGAGCTACCGGTTCTTAAGGAAATGCGGCTTCTGAAAATGCGTGATAACCTTAACCGGGTAAAAGGAGTAATAACCCCCGATACCATAATGGCAAGAAGGTATCCTTTCTTTAAACCCGGAACCCTGGACTGGGGGGTTATAACTACTCAACAATCTGCCGTTGAAAATGATAACAGGTTAATGCTTGGACTTGGGACTATGTTCCTGGGTGGGGAGACAAATCTCATGCTTAATTATTCGACCCGTGTGCCTTTTTCCTCCCGAAATCAGTTCTACCAGTGGAGGTATGTTGATAATGAAAGCAGGCTTTTTAAACAGGTTACAGCCGGAAGGATCATGACGCGCGCGACTTCTTCCCTTTTTGCACCGGTGAGCGGGGTACAAATAAGCAACAGCCCCATGCAAAACCGAAGGTCCTTTGGCACCTACCTGCTCAATGATTACACAGAACCCCGATGGACCGTGGAACTTTTTGTGAATAATGTACTGGTAGATTTCACCCAGGCAGATGCTTCCGGGTTTTATAGTTTTGAGGTACCATTAATGTATGGAAACACTTCAGTGAATCTCAGATTTTATGGTCCGTGGGGAGAGGAACGTTTTGAGGAGAGAATGATAAATATTCCCTATAATTTTGTGCCCAAAAATGAAGTAGAATATACCGCAAGTGCAGGTATAGTAGAAAATGAGGACATGCAGCGTTTTGGGCGCTTCAACCTGAATTACGGTCTTAGCAACGCCATTACAATTGGAGGGGGTGTAGAATACCTATCTGGTGTAGAGAGCGGCGAGCTAATGCCATTTCTGAATTCATCGATGCGCCTCGCCCGCGGATTTTTATTCTCGGGAGAATATATGTACGGTGTACGGGGCGATGCTTTACTTAGCTACCGTACTCCGAAAAACTTCCAACTGGACCTTAACTACATTAATTATGACAGGAACCAGACAGCTATTAATTTCAATTATCTGGAGGAACGTAAAATAAGTCTGAGTACACCTATTCGCACAGCCAAATTCTCCATGTTTGGCCGGTTCAGCATAAACCAGATCATAATGCCTACCACAGAATTCACTACTGCACAGTTATTACTCTCCGGGGCTGTGATGGGGGTAAGCACCAATTTCACCACCTATGGAATATACAATGACAGGATAAAAAAACCTACCATTTACAGCTCCCTTTCGCAAACATACAGGCTTCCGAATAAATTCCTGTTTTCTCCGCAGGTTCAATATGATTTCAGTAGAAATCAGTTTAATAACATAATCCTGGAAATTGAACGCCCGGTATTTAAACAAGGCTTCTTAAATATCGCTTATGAGAATAATTTCCTTCGAAATGCCTATATTTTTGAAGTAGGATTGAGATATACTTTCCATGCTGCCCAAACTGCGATGACCTCCAGAATAGGAAACAGGAATTCCTCCTTTGTACAGTCGGCCAGAGGAAGTTTTATGCTGGACGATAATACCGGTCACATCATAGCCAGTAACCGTACTGCAATGTCCCGGGCTGCACTAACTATTATCCCATTTCTTGATCTCAATCAAAATGGAATTAAGGATTCTATGGAACCGGCAGTTGCCGGGCTGAGGATTAAGAACCGTACAGGCAGGTTAACTTATAACGAAGATGAAACGATTTTAAGGCTCACAGAGCTGCAGCCATATATTGACCTGCTTCTGGAAATAGATCCTATAAGCCTCGATAACATTGCCTGGAAGATAAAAAACTCTAAAATTAAGGTGCTCACACTTCCAAATCATTTCCAGGAAATCCACGTTCCCGTAGAAGTTATGGGAGAAGTAAGCGGAATGGTTTATTTGAAAGATGAAAAGGGTTCACAGGGACAGGGGAGGATA
>DATHWA010000440.1:0-2947 GCA_035461025.1 Gillisia sp.
ATTTGGAATTTAAAAATTTGAGATTTTACGGCGCAGCCGTTTGTCTCGGGGTGTAGCGTAGCCCGGTTATCGCGCCTGCTTTGGGAGCAGGAGGCCGCAGGTTCGAATCCTGCCACCCCGACTTAAAAGCCTGATACTTAGCTGTGTCAGGCTTTTTTTGTAGTATCAACTCAGTATTTCATACAAGAGAGGCCGCAGGTTCCCCCGATGGCTATCGGGGTGCCACCCCGACTTAACAGCCTGATATTTAAAGATATCGGGCTTTTTTTTTGTGCAAATAATTGTAGTGTTATACCTTCTAAATAGAGTAAAACCACAGGTTCCCCCGATAGCTAATGAGGTGCCACCCCGACTTAAAAGCCTGATATTTAAAGATTTCCAACCTACTTATAAATTTTCATTCTCCAACCATCGCAAAGGAAATTTATCATCCACGAGATTAAAGTGTTGTTTTTATTTGTCTTAATAACAATCCCTGATATTTGTCAGAAAAATTTTGGAGCCCAAATAGTAAATTAATACTTAGTTAAACATCTAAATATTAATGTCATGGATGCGCAAGATCAAAACTTTGGTTACCTGGAATGGAAGAGCCCTGAAGAAATGCATACCTCCTGTATGAACTGGCTTTCTGAAATTAATTTTATGGAAGACGAACATATCTTTCTTGAAGACATGATAAAAGAATATACCTTACCCGTTCTGGAGGCACATTTATACGAAAAGGCTAAAAACCTCATTACAGAACTGGCCCTGCTGGATAGAAAAAGAGCAGATCTAAAAAATAGGCTAATTAATCATAGAAATGAACTGCAGATAATGGTAGATAATATTGACCAGCTTGAGGAGGAAAGTGAGTATAAGGAAGAACACAGGGCCTTAAAATATGAGCTAGGCCATTTTAATCAAAAATACAGAAACCTGAAACAAGAGATCTTTCTTACCGTATCAATTGCTCTTAAAGATCAAAAACAAAAGAGATTACTTAAATAATTTAAGTATCTGTAGTGGTTTAGTAAAGTCTTTCTTAATATGCCTGTTTTCGGCTTTAATCTTATGTTAATCATTTGTCTAAGCTTAATAAAATAGGTAAGTTCAGAAAGAATTATAAGTTTAACCATTTAAATAATAAATTATGAGTACTGTAAAAGTTATTGAGATTATTGCAACATCAGAAAAAAGTTTTGATGACGCTGCAAGAAATGCGGTGAAGGAAGCAGGAAAAAGTGTGAAGAATATCCAATCTGTTTATATCAAGGAAATGAATGCAAAGGTTTCCAACAATGAGATTACATCATATGGTGTAAATGCCAAAATTTCTTTTACTGTTGGTGAGCGGTAAGCAATTCTAACATTTCTATAAAGCAAGAGATCCGGTTTTTTCCGGATCTCTCTTTTTGTGTACCCTATACACAGAGCCCAAATGGCACTGTATCGTTACAACCTTAGGTAAGCGTCATTTCACTACCTTTTGTTCTATGGGTTAGTTTATGATGATGAAGAATTTCTCGCAGGCTTTCCAGGTAGTCCTTAAAATATTCCTCATTTACCAGATCCTTATCCCGGGTTGGTAGAGTTATAGTGTCCTCGTTAAGAAACGGGTATACCTCCTGGTAAAAGTTAGATATCTCACTGGTAACCTCATTGATCTCCCTAAATATAACTGAAAGCCGGTCCATAGGAAATTGGTTTAGATTTCTCTTTAAAGATAACGAAAAGTCACACCAAAGACATTGAAAACCAACAAATTAACATACGAATTATTCCGGTTTATTTTGATTATTTAAAAATTGTTTCGCTGCATAAAAAGCTGCCCCATACATAGGAGAATTTTCGTTAAGGATTACTTTAATCCCCATTTTCTCGAGTAGAGGATTCATACGGTTCATTTGTAAAAAATCCTTATTAAATTTCTCAGAATCAAAAATGCCCATAATTTTAGGTAAAATCCCTCCACCAATATAAATACCTCCTGTCGCTTTAAACTTTAGTGCTACCTGGGCGGTTTCAATGGCAAGATAACGCTGGAAGAGATTCATTACCTCGGCACATAAGGGATAACGCTTCTCCCCTGCACATTGGCTTATTACAGCCGCAGGATCCTGTTCTTGCATGAGCTTTGTAAACCACTTTGGTTCTTTTACCTCTCTGTACTCTCTCAGAAATTTGTATATATTAAGAATCCCCGGGCCGGAGATGATCCTCTCCCAGCTCACATGATGGCCAAACTCTTGCTGTAGAAATTTAAGGAAGTTAATATCAAGTTCATCACGGGGAGAGAAATCACAGTGCCCACCTTCTGTAGCAAAAGGATGAAAAGTTTTGCCATCCCAGAACATACCGGCCTCTCCCAGGCCGGTGCCTGGAGATAACAGTGCTGCATTTCCTTTATACCCCTCCCCTTCTTTTATGATCCTGAAATCCTTGTCTTTCAAAACAGCTAAACCGTAGGCATTGGCCTCCATATCATTGATGAGTGAAACCAGGGGAATGTTCAGTTCATTTTTTAATTTCTCCTCTTCCAGGAACCAGTGAAAATTGGTGCCTACCACCTTTCCCCCGGTAACCGGTCCTGCAACCCCAAGACACATACTGTCTATATGCGGAAGTTTTTCATCGCTCAATGAGGCCATAAGTTTAGAAAAGGTTTCAAAATCCCGGGTAAGAAAGGATTTTTCAAATAAAGGATGAAGTTTGGCCTCTTTTAAAGAATAGAGGGAAAGATTTGTCTTTGTACCTCCAATATCTCCGGCGAGAATTGTTCCTGCTGCACCGGCCCAATCTTTTGGATTTTCTAAAAATGGCAAATTAGCTTCACCGGAGATTTCCATCCTTATTTTGATTGATTTGTCCATAATACCTGGTATATAATGCAAAAGAATATAGGAGTGTTATCTATAAAGTTAGCCAAAAAATGCTTTCAGCAACCTTCAGAAAAAAGTAACCC
>DATHWA010000441.1:0-4854 GCA_035461025.1 Gillisia sp.
TTTAGATTTTTTTAGATGGGGCAATGAGTATTTTATAGTACTTGTCAATCCCACTACATTAACATCCATTTGCCTTTTCCAGTCTGAAGAACTAAGGTTCTCAATTTTTCCGCCTACCCCAAAACCCGCATTCGCTACGGCAATATCCAGATTACCGAATTTTTCGATTACCTGCCGGACTGCATTTTCTACATCTTCCTCTTTACTTACATCACAGGTAATTGCCACAGCCTTACTACCCAGTTTTTGAATTTCCTTTGTTAGCTCCTGCAAGCGTTCATCCCTCCTTGCTGAAACTGCAACCTGTGCTCCGTGGCGGGCGAATTGCAATGCCATCTCCCTTCCTATGCCCGAAGAGGCGCCTGTGATCCAAATTATTTTGTCTTTGAACATTTTATCTTTTTTTGAAACAGACTGAAAATATTTATAAAAGAATTTTTAATGACTTTTCCGGAACTTACTACACTTTTGAATCATTTCCACAAATTTTTCCTTTTAAATGATTTGATTCCAAAACACAAAATTCTGAAGTACTCCAATTTAGCACAAATTATTAGTGATTGGCGAGTTCAGGATCAGGTGCATTAAAATAATATTTAAAATAAATTCACTTTCTGAAAATTTCGGCAAGAATTGAATTAAAATTGAACAGCGATATTAAATTAACACAACTATTTAAATCTCAATACATTGTTGTCCGGGAAAGGAGTCTAGATCGCCTCGGCTTCTAGAGTCTAGACTAAAATCGTAACAATTGTAAAAGAGCGAATTAAGCTTGCTGCAAAACTTGTAAATTTCCTGAAATATTTTGATCGAAAACCATCTCCTGAGCGAAGTTGAATTGTCGTCTTACCATATATTAGAAGACTAAGGTGAATTCTACTTAATTTAATCGGACAACAATGATCTCAATGCTCAATTCTCAGTACTCAGTACTGTTATGTTAATCCCTGATCTCAATACTCAATTCTCAGCACTCAGTACTGTTAATCCCTCCCCATAAATTTGTAGAAAATTCGGTCAATTTTAAATTGGGCAAAACAGAGGCTACGATCGGCCGTGTTAAATTGTGCCTAATTTTGAAGTTAATTTCCTTACCATTCATATTTATAAGAATAATGTGCCACTGCCCCTTAAATAGGATAGATTATTAGATTTTAACTGATTTACAGCCACTTACATATTTAATAGATTCTTAGGATATAACATGGCAATTAGTGAAGTTTTCAAATTAGGCTAAAGTTTTTGGAACTAATCTTGGTTTTAGTCTAATACAACCTCTAATATGGCAATTATGGATTACAGACAACAACCTAACCAGAGAAAAAATTCTCACGAAACCTACGTTGCACAAATCAACCTTGACTGGCTATTCTTTAGAAGTTTAATGATCTTTGGGAGTATATTGTTTGTGGGGTTACTGGGATTTTTCCTGTGGTTCTTACCTTAATTAAGAGCTACGGGAAGAGTCCCTTTCCTTTTTGTTGGAATCACAACGGGAATCAAGAGACAAGAATCAAGATACAAGACTTTTCTCTTAGAATTGAAAAGAGAGAAGAGAGGGATCCACCAGAACAATTCAAAAAATATAGCTTAACGCCTTAAAAATATCCACTTCCCCCCGCCCGCAAGGGTAATAAACCTTTGAAACAAGAACCAAGAACACGGCTAGATTATACACAATTAAGAAAAAAAAGAAGAGAACAGAGAAAATAGAATTGCTTTGGTTTGCCGGGAAGCGTCCCATAACTTTACCCTGGAGGCTGCTAGAATTAATGAGCAGGCATAACCATCCTTTTTCACGTTCCTACTTTCCACTCTCCACTCTCCACATTTTGTCAACCGACAACTAACAACCGACAACTGATAACGTGTACCGGCAATCTTAAATTAACGACTAAAGACTCCCACCTAAATAAACATCTTCGCCAAAACATCACCCACATAATAAGCCAGTAGGGCAGCGATACCTCCAAGGAAGAGGGTCTCAAGTATACCTATCATTATATTTTTTTCTGTTACAATACTTTTAAGTACCCCAACGATGGAGAGGGCGATGGCGGTGAGAATACAAGAGTAGAGGAAAAGATTGGAAGTTCCTGTAGAAATTTCACTTCCTATGAATACATAGGAAAGCAGAGGGACCGCCCCAACAAGGATGAAACTAATAAAGGTCACCCCGGCAGTTTTATAAGGCGTTTTGTCGCCTATAACCATTTCCAGCTCTTCTTTCATCATCGTATCCACCCACACATCTTTATCGGCAGTAATTACCTCTACCACTTGTTCCAATAGTTTTCCTTCAAAACCTTTGGCTACATAAATTTCACGGATCTCCTGTACCTCTTTTTCCCTTAGGTTTTCAACTTCCCAATATTCAATTTGTCTATGTTTTTCAAAGTTGTCCCTTTCAGCCTTGGTGGAAAAAAAGTTGCCTACAGACATTGAAAACCCATCGGCTATAAGATTGGCTATTCCCAGGATGACTACTACGGTTATGCCCAGATTGGCACCCTCTGCACCCGCAACTACGGCGAAAGTGGTAATTGCACCGTCTATCCCGCCGTAGACAAATTCTCCTATATATTCCTTATTGATTGCACCCTTACCACGGGAATGCAAGTCGCTTTCCTTAGGACGGTTTCCTCCCAGAAGTTTTTTGGAAATACTCATAGTTTCCGTATTTGCAGCCTTTAAGGTAGCAGGAACAGGGAAATTATCCTATGACTTTAATCATTTAATTTCAAAAAAATGAAAGCTAATAGTACAGAGATGAATTATTTATCCATTTAAAAGTATTTTCTCTTTTGCCCTATCTATCATTTCTACGGCCCTGTCCACAGTTTCCATTTTGGAACGGAAGGAAAGTATGGCCAGTCTTATCACAAATTTCCCATTAATACTTGTAGAGGTGAGAAATACACTTCCGTCTTTATGGATCTCTTTCATAAGCCTTTTATTAAAACTGTTTTCATCTCCTGCGGAAAGTGGCCACCAGAAGTAACTTACGCTTAGATCTGGTTCCGGGCCTAGCATAAAACCAGCATCTTTTAATTTTTTTCTGAAGTATTGCGTAAGCAGGAGCTTTTCTTCCAGGCAGGCCACAAAAGGCGCAGTCCCGTGCAGTTGCAATGGCAGCCAGAGACGCAGGGCTCGGAAGTGTTTGGTAAGTTCAGGAGAAACATCAGCCGGGTCTATTACCTGAAGGCTCTCCCGTGCATCTTGCATATAAGTGGCGCTGTGGTGATGGGAATGGAACACGGCTTCCCTGTCCTTTACCAGCACCGCTCCAAGCCCAAATGGCAGGAACAGTCCTTTATGCGGATCTACGGCCAGCGAATCTGCCAGCTCAATGCCTTTGAACAGTTCTTTGCATTTTTCAGTAAGAATGAAGAATCCGCCGTAAGCCGCATCTATGTGGTACCATAGATCTTCTGCCGCAGATATTTCGCCAATTTCTTGCAAAGGATCCACTGCTCCGGTATCTGTAGTTCCGGCCGAAGCGATTACCAGAAATGGTTTTAAACCGGCTTTCCTGTCAATGGCAATTTTTTCTTCCAGGTCCCGGGGGTCTATGCGTGACCTGTTATCTAGTTCCAGGCGGCGTATAATAACATCTTCAAGGCCAATAATACGCAGCGCTTTTAAATTACAATGATGCAGGTGATCGCTAAGGTATACCACACTTTTTTCAATTTGGGCACCTTTGATTTTGTATTTGTCGCGAGCAGCGGTAAGGGCTATCATATTGGCGATGGATCCGCCGGAAGTTAGGTTACCAACTGCGGTTTCAGAAAAGCCGAACAGGGATTTCATCCAGTTGAGCAACGCGTGTTCCATGGCCACCGCACCCGGGGAGGCAAAGGAGATACCTGCATATTCGTTTGTGATATCTGCCAGATAATCGGCAAGGGCCGAAGTAAAGATTCCCCCTCCGGGAATATAACCCATATGCCCGCCACTGGCCGGTTTTACACCTTTGGATGCTACTTCTCGTTCATAGAGCTCCAGGACCTCCTGCAAGGAACGTGTTTCTTTTCCTATTGTAAAAAGAGCTTCTTCAGCAGGTTCTTTTACAAAGGCCCGTTGTTCCGGCAGGGAGTTTAAAAAATTATTGGAATATTGTTGCAACTCTTTCAGCAGGGCATCACGCTCCCCTTCTCCCGGTTCCAATGCAGCACTTTGCTCCTGTAGCGCAAGGATCCGGTCTTTTAGATCATTCATCAAGTATGGTTTGGATTGATAAAATTACGTATTTCTTAGCATAGGTATTCAGTATTCTGCTTATGCTTCGGAAGGTTTTCAGAATAAAAATATAAGATTGCTTCAATTGTAGTTAAAATCCTCCTAACACTGAAACATTTTGAAAATTCATACGTCATAATAATAACACCCCAAGTTATTACGTAAAACCGAAGACTATGGAAGATAGAGATAAATACCTGAAAGATCGGGAAGACCTAAAACTTTACCTTGAACAGATCAATTGGGACTGGCTAATGCTGAAGGGACAACTAATTCTTGGAGGGATCTTATTAGCCGGGTTGTTGGGGTATATATGGTTTTGGGGTTAGAATTTCTCAAAAGGCCTACAAATCAAAAATAAGATAGTAATCAAATCACTTACTCTTTAAACGGTTTCTTCCAGCTAATTTGAACTTTATAGCGAACTCTATTTTTCTCCCTTTTTACCCAAAAGTTATCATTTCCAGAAGATTTTCCATTGCGTTCCCTCACTTAATTAGAAGCGGAATTTTGACCAACCTTCTGCACCTTCTCGAATCCTTATCTTTACCCCATTCCGGCGTTTGCAAATCGCAACATACATCTTTCATATTTTTTATTTGAGTAGAA
>DATHWA010000442.1:0-7051 GCA_035461025.1 Gillisia sp.
CAATTGCAGTATCTTAAAGTGCTGAAGGATTTTTTTGAAATAAGGATCCATATTTTTCGGTCTAATCTGGAGCTTAATAAAAAAAATCCCCTGGTACAGCAATGGGGAAAACTGGCCGGGAAAACTGCTGAAGATCTACAGAAGCTTAATTTGGAAATTGATGCTGAAGTAGAATTACCTGTTGCAGAAAGCGATCTGCAAAAGATAAAAAATGAGCTGCTTACAAATGAGAATGCCGGAAACCTGGAAAGGGATGATTCCTTGCTTATTTATAATTCTTTTACAAAACTACGAGAAGTTGAGGCTTTGTATAATTACCTGGTGAAAACTGTAGATGAAGCCCAAGGCAATCTCGGCGCCAGGGATATTGCGGTATATATGCCACAGCTCGATCCTTATATTCCGGCCATTAAAACCGTTTTTGATACCGCACCCCATAAATTTCCCTACACCCTGGTAAGCAAAGGCTTTAGCCGCGAAGAAGGCTTTTGGTCGGCACTGGAACAGGTTCTGGATTTTGAGGAAGAGAATTTCACTGCCCCGGCAGTATTTAATCTGCTCGAGAGCGCACCTATTCAAAAAAGCTTCGGATTCTCATCTGAACTTGACCTGCTTCGGAAGGCTTTTCTGGAGGCAAATATCCGCAGGGAATACAAAGGGAATCCGGAGTATGAAACCCAGTATGTTTCTTTCTCTTATGGATTAGAACGTTTGATGTACGGCTTCTGTATGGGCGATGAGACCCCGGTGGAGATCGAAGGCAGGAAAGTTTATCCGGTAGATCTTTTTGAAGGAGCTCAGGCCCAGGATCTTTTCAGGCTGCATCACTTTGTTAAGAGACTTCAGAAATTGCTGAAAAGGAAAAGAAAAGGACGTAGTGTAGCAAAATGGCATAAATTGTTAATGGAAATTGCTGAAGACTTCCTGAGTCCGGAAGCCTGGCAGGAACAACGTTTCAGTAACCTGATACAGAACCTGGTAAGCCTGGAAACTTCTAATGAGAAAATAACCTTTAAAACATTTTATCACCGCCTGAAAGACCATCTGCAGCAACAGGATGTACAGCAAATTAGGGGAAGTGGCGGCATTGTCTTTAGCGGACTCTACCCCGGGCAAAGTACGCAGAAAAAAATAGTGGTCTTTCTTGGACTCAATTTCAAAGAATTCCCCCGTAAATCCCAGGATCTCAGCTTTGACCTGCTTTCAGAAGAAGATCGTATAGGAAGCGGCGATACAGACAGGGGAGCTTTCCTGCAGGCTTTTTTAAATGCAGAAGAGAAAGTCTTACTCAGCTACATTGGGCAGAATGTAAAAGATAATTCAGAGATCCCGGCATCTTCTATTATTAGTGAAATCCAGGATTATGTTGAAAAGAAAGGAGGTGGTATAAAGGAGGTTAAACATCCGTTACATTCTTATAATTCAGCCTATTTCGATCCAACAATCAAGGATTTTTTTACTTATAGTAGTCCCCGAGATTCTATTACTATAAATAAAGGGAAAAAGGAGATTTCTGTTCCAGAGGAAATCCCCTTATATGTATTAGAAGCTTTCCTTAAAGATCCATTTAAACATCATTATAACCAGGTTCTAAAGATCTATTACGAAGATCGGGAAATGTTGCCCGACTGGGAATGTTTTGATCTTGATAGTTTACAGGAGTGGAACATTAAAAATAAGATAAAGGCGGAGAGAATGATAGGTAATGATTGGGACCTTGAAGAATTTCGTGTTAAGTTATTACTTAAAAGCGAAATTCCTCTAAAAAATGTGGGTCGTTCCAAATTGAACGAGACAGATGAAAGAATTGCGACTTTGTGGGATAAGGTGGAAGAAGTAAGGAATGGGCGCGCAGTTGGTGTTATAAAAAATGATTTGATCATTAATTTAACAGGTGGCAAAACGATAACATTAGGTGTTGAATTGGATTTAATAGGTGATGATGCCCTCTTTTTTATAGTTTCAAAAAAGGAAAAGTTTAAGTATGAACTCTCAGCATACATTCAGGCTTTGGCATTAAAAGCAATTGGAGGTTCAGGGATTTTACATTATTTCTGTTTAGATGGAGATAATCCTCATCACCAGGAAATTAAACTGGAATTGTCTTCTATGGAAGCCAAAGAAGAATTGAAAGAATTTACGAAATTATACATACAAAATTTTGAGCGCATCATTCCTTTTTACCCGGAACTTGATCTTAAAGTAGAACAGCTAATGGAATGCGAAGGTAAAGCAGAGGAAGAAAAAGCAGAATTAATAGCGCGATTAGTAGAGGAACAATTTGAACCCTACAAAAATTTCTTTCCTTCAGAATACTTCCTGAGGGAATTTCGTCAGGGATACTTTACTGGAGATAAAGGTGAAGCGAACTTGTTGGAACTTCAGAAACAAACCATAGAAATAATTGAGAAGGTAAATAAAGCTTTTAAAAAAGAGTAGCAATGGCCCATTTTGATCCTATAAATGTTCCCCTCCAGGAAAATAATATTGTTGAAGCAAGTGCAGGTACAGGAAAAACATTTTCTATCGGCTTATTGGTTCTACGCCTTTTGATTGAGAAAAAGTTGCCCATCAAAAAGATTTTAATGGTCACTTTCACAAATGCTGCAGTAGCCGAACTGGCTTCAAGAATAAGATCTTTTATAGCCAAGGCCATTAAGGCGGCTGAAGGGGCAGAGATAGGAGAAGATGATATTATGACCATTGTAGAAAAGTATAAAACTGATGACACTATTGAGCTGCTGAAAAAAGCCCTTACAGAATTGGACGAAGCCTCTATTCAAACCATCCATAGTTTTTGCCAGGAAGCTTTAAATAATTATGCTTTGGATGCTGATCAAACCTTTGGTTTGGAATTGAAAACAGACATAAATGAGATTATATTAAATTCAATACGCCACTTCTGGAGAAGTGAAATTGCAGTTTTACCAGTGGAAGTGCTGGAGAATTTAACGGAAATAAATTTTGATATTCTTAAAGGAGCTGTGGATGAATCTTTTAAAGGAAAGATATATGCTACACCGGAAGATGAAAAGATTTCGACAAAAGAATTACAAAGTAAACTTAAGAATCTTAAAGAGAAATATATAAAAAATAGGAGTGAAATTAAAAGTCATCTTCAGGATGTCGCTTCAAAAAAGATCTATATAAAAGGTTTCAACAAAAATTGGGGACCTTCTTTATTAACACACGCCGAAAGTTTTTCCGGCTATCTCGAACTCCTAAACACCGATAAGGCATATAAAATTAACATCTGCGAAATGTTCTATTCTGAAGAGAGGGAACTATGCTTAAAATTATTTTCTGAAAAATCATCTCTTCTTAATTATCTTATAACCTCCTGTACACAAGAGGTAAGAGAGAAAGTTCGAAATCAGTTAAAAGATAACCACTTGCTAACATATGATGATTTGATTCAAAAAATGCACCAGGCGGTTGTTCAAAATAAAGATTTTAGAAAAATCCAGCGAAATAAATTTACTGCAATTTTCATAGATGAATTTCAGGATACAGATAAACTGCAATATGAAATTTATAATCAGCTTTTTGGAAAAAATAAGATCCTCTTTTACATAGGAGACCCAAAACAATCGATCTATGCATGGCGTAAAGCAGACCTTCATACTTACTTCGAGGCTAAGAGTCATATACCTGGAGAGCGTCATTATGAAATGGATAAAAATTATCGCTCCTCTCCGGCATACATTGAAGCCATAGGGGAGTTCTATAGCAGATGTGAAGATCCTTTTAGTACAGCTAAATCCGGCCTTGATCTTAGATATCTGCCCGTAAAGGCACATAACCAATCTACAGGACTTAAAAAAGAGACTGATGTTTTAAAAGCACTTCAGGTTTTTGATGGAGAGACCAAAGGAAAAATAAAAAATAAAATTCCAAAATTAGTTCATGAAATACTGCACGGTGGCTATTTATTAAATGGTAAGGAAGTAATAAATGCGGACATTGGGATTTTGGTGCGTACAAATAATGAAGCTGCCCAGGTAAAAGGATTATTAGCGGGGGCAGGTATTCACGCAATTACTATTGATGATAATCAGGTGTTTAGAGATTCACAGGAGGCAAAATCCCTCAGGTATATTTTGCAGGCTGTATTGGACACTTCAGAAAGCAATATAAATAAAGCTATACTCAATTCCTTCACAGGGTTTGATGCCAAAAAAGTAGCTGAGATTAAGAAAGACGATCTCCTGGATACCTTCAGAGTTTATAGGGAAATATGGTTTCGTTCCGGTGTTTATCCGATGTTGAAAGAATACATGGATAATTTCGGTGTAATGCGACACCTACTTGAAACCTCTAATGCCAATGGACTACGCATCCTTACCGATCTTACCCAAATGCTGGAACTGTTGCAAAAAGCCGAATACCGCCAGGAACTTAGACCTTTAGGACTCTATGAATATTTTGGGAAGCAAATAGCCGGAGAACTGCAGGAAGAAGATGAATACCAGCAACGTATGGAAAGTGATGAAGCTGCAGTAAAAATTGTTACAGTTCACAAATCTAAAGGTTTGGAATATCCCATAGTTATAGCTCCATTTCTTGATTTAAAGACTGACGAAAATAATTTTATAAAAACCTATGCATATCGGGAAGAAGGAGCAGAGGGTAAATATAAGTTCTACTGCAAAGGTTTAAGCAATGATGAACAAAAACAATTGGCAAAGGAGCAATGGGAACAGGAAAACAGAAGATTGTTATATGTAGCCTTAACACGCGCTAAATACAATTGTTTTTTATTTAAAACTTCCGGTCAGTATGCCGGAACCACCTGTCTTACGCCATTTACTGCTGAATTTGATTTTCATTCTTGCCTGGAGGAGCCTTTACCGGTAAGGGATGCATCCGGCCCGGAAAAACAGTCGAAATTACCGGACTACTGGGGAGTAATAAATAAGCCCGAAAAGTTTTATTTAACCGATAAATTTTACGGCAAACTAAGCTTCTCCGGCATCAGCGTTCCCGGCACCTATACTCCAAAAGAAAATAGCCGTGAAATAACCGACGAATATGACCAATTTATCTTCAAGGATATTCCCAAAGGAGCTACGTTGGGGGATATGCTGCACAAGGTCTTTGAGAATATAGATTTTGGTGGTAGTCCGGAACATCACAAAGAAGAGCTGGAAAAGCTGCTGGATAAGTATTATCCGCATAAGAAAGAAGAATTATTGAAAGGTTTTGCACCGATGATCGAT
This sequence comes from Gillisia sp., assembly GCA_035461025.1. Classification (GTDB taxonomy): domain Bacteria; phylum Bacteroidota; class Bacteroidia; order Flavobacteriales; family Flavobacteriaceae; genus Gillisia. Next base: position 5,220 of record DATHWA010000442.1, read on the forward strand.
CATGTGCTGGATTCAAATATCTCAATTGGCGAGGAACAATTTACCTTGAGAAAAATTGCAAATACTAGTAAAAAGAATGAAATGGAATTCGACCTCCGAACAAATTGGGTGGACCTGGTTGGTCTTAATGCTTTTCAGGCAGGGGAAGGAATAGAAATTGGCTGCAACACCCAGCATATGGCAAAGAGCGGACTCCTGAACGGATTTATAGATCTGTTCTTCACGCACAATAAGAAATACTACATCCTCGACTGGAAATCGAATTACCTGGGAGATGACCGTAGTCATTATGATGGCGAAGACATGATGCGGGAAGCGATGAACGAAGGCAATTACCACCTTCAGTATCTTATTTACACGGTCGCGGTAAAGAAATACCTGGAGCAGCGGCTTGAAAATTTTGATTATGACACGCATTTTGGCGGCGTGATCTATATGTTCCTCCGTGGAAACAGGGCAGGAGAAAGCACTGGAATCTATACAAATAAACCAAGCCTGGAACAAGTGCAGCACCTGGAGCGACTATTTTACAAATCAGAACCCGCGGCATAAAATCTCAATACTCAAATATCAAATCTACCCCCGATGATCTACCCTCCCAACTTCCCCACCCACAACGAAAACCACGGCGAAAGGAAAGTCTTTGCTGCCCTGCAGCAATTGGACTCTCACAATTTTGACATCTTCTGGAGCCGGGGATTTACCGGAAGAGCTACGGGTGAAGACAAGCATTATGAAATAGATTTTCTGGTGTTCGATCTTCGGGAAGAGCGACTGGATCATATGTATGTTATTGAAGTGAAGGGCGGAAAGGTGCAGTATAAGGCTGAGGAGAATTCCTGGTACCAGAATTCCCGGGAGATGACTCCGGGACCGGATAATCAGGTGATGGGGTATGTATCTAATCTTCTAAAAAGGTATAAAGAAGCTATAGAGCATAAAGTGCCGGTTACCTGGCTGCTTTGGTTTCCGGATGGAATTTTGGACAAGGATAAATTACCAACTCAATGTGAAGCCTGGAATGTGCTGGACCAGGAAGATTTAGATGATCCCCGGACAGCTTTCAATAGGGCAGTAGAGGCAGTAGAAAATGAGTACAGCCACTTTAAGCGGATTTCTATAGACGATTACAAGGGCACTATGCAGAAGGATTTGCTGCAGAGCCTGGAGGTTTCTGAAAACTTCAGAACGCTGCTGGAGAATATGGAAATAAACATAGACAAAACAGAAGAAAGCCAGAAAGCCTTTTTCAACGGTCTCTGGAGCTATTCGCGCCTGGCAGTTGAGGGTGGTGCCGGCAGTGGTAAAACTGTATTGGCGAAATGTGCCGCTGAGGTCCTGGAAAAAAGAGGAAAAAAAGTGCTTTTCCTTTGCTATAACACATATTTGTGCTCCGAGGTACGGGCTGATCTAAATTCCCAAATAAAGACCGATAATATCCACAACCTGATGAGGGATTTTGCAGATGACCGGGAACCGGGCTGGTTTGAAGCACAGGATAAAGAAGGTGATTTTTGGGATCAAGGACTGCCGGATAAATTCAGGGAATTGCTTAAGGACAAGCCCCTGCGGGAAGAGGAAAAATATGATGTGATCCTGGTGGACGAGGCCCAGGATTTCGAGGTGGGCTGGCTCAATATACTGCTTAAGTATCTAAATGCTGATGCTCAGTTTTTTCTGTTCTATGATAAACGTCAGAATATTTTTGAGCGGAATTTCATGTTGCCCCAGGGCCAGAATTGGCATTCCCATCTTTTAAATTGTAACTACAGGAATACTAAAAGGATCAATGACTTTATAAACAAAAGCGTGGGAACAGATGCTATTTCGTA
>DATHWA010000443.1:0-6917 GCA_035461025.1 Gillisia sp.
TGCAGCACTAAAAATTCCAGGCACCAGGCTCCAAATCCCAGGCATCTTTGCTTCAAGTAACAATTCCAAGCACCAAATTCCCGGGAGAGGCATTAGGCACCTGGCACCAAAATTCCAAGCACCAAAATTTATGTACATAAAATTCAAGCAACAGGCTAAAGCTCAAGCTCTAAATTTAAGTGGACAAGGAAGAAAATATTAAGCACAAATTTCAATTCCTGCGATAAAAAACTGGAATTTTTTAATACTGTGAACTAAAGGTAAGCAGGAATAACAGGAGAAAAATAAAACCCGCAATTAGGAAGAATAAGTAAAAAGGTAATAAAGCCTCAAAAATAGTTAGTGATAACAGGGCAAGCGAGTAAAACGCTCCAAATAGAAGAAAGAATGCTGGCCGTAAAAAATTGATATTGTGTATCATATCTTCTTAATTTAACCTTAAAGCCTGTTAAACTTTTTAAGGTGATGTTAAAGTTAATTGCAAAAATTAAGTTTTTGCATAAGGGTTATCCCCCATATTTCACCAATTTCAATGTTTTATCTTAAAAACTTTAAGACTAAATGTTCCTCTCAAAAATCCTGGCGAGTAAAATCTTATTTTGAAAAATACGGGTTTTCCCCAGGTTTCTATATTGTTGATAGTTAGTAATTTAAGACCTATTCCGCTCTTAATTGTTGAAAGAATGATATAAAATTACACCACTGCAAAATTTAAGTTTAAATAAGCAAAAAGCGAAATCCTTTATCGGGGTTATTTTCACTTGTTGTTTTCATTGATCCCACAGCTGGTAATAGTAGTTATTCTTTCTTCAAGGTGTTTAAAAGTTAACCCTTAATACTATTACTATGAAATCTCTTAATGTATTTATTCACAATTATCGAACAGCAACTCAAGGTTTAAATTTATTTGGAAGGGTCATTATTGCCATTGTGATTTCCTTTATTTTCGTTGCAGTAATCTTTGCGGTGGTAGGGGTGATCAAAAATGCTTTTTAATTTTTTCCTGAATCTTTCAGAAAAATAATGGTATTTACCTCTGTATCTACCACGAAAAAAGGCGGCCCATTTTGAACCACCTTTACGAATATCAAAATTTAAATATTTTCTCTAAGGAACAATAGGCAGCAATACGCTGTCAATTACGTGTATGATTCCATTGGATGCTGAAATATCCGGTGCAATGATACCTGCCGTATTCCCAACCGCAGTGATTTGTTCCTCAGAATTCACGCTAAAGCTTACTCCCAGAAGAGTCTTAATATTACGGGGACGTACCGGTGGCACTACGCTGTTAGAAGCTCGTCTCCCTTCGGTTACGTGATATAGTAATACATCCAGTACAAGCTCTGCAGGAAGATCCCGGGTACTATTGATATTTAATACGCTGTAAAGTGCTCCAAAAGCCTCATCTGTAGGTGCGAAAACAGTATATTGATCTGTGCCGTTAAGAAATAGATTGACAAGACCGGCGTCGAGTTCCTCATCAACATAAAATAAAGCGTCCACCAACTCCCCAAATCCACCTGCTATTGCAATAGCGGCGATGGGATCATCGCCCTTGGCTGGAGCTCCTTTCCTTCGGCTATTGAAAGTGTCCTGATCTTCAGAAAATTGTAGAAGATCAAAAACTGCCATTTCAGCCTCATTAGGTCCTGCCGTAATTGCCTCCTCTTTTTCACAGGAGGTGAATAAAAAAGTGAACATAAACATACATAGTAATGTACTTGGTTTAGACACTTTTAAAACCTTGTAATTCAATGTTTTCATAACTATATGATTTTTAGATTAATATATGTATCTAAGATAAAACCGAACATATTATTGTTTAATATTTTTATGTAAAAGATGAACAAAAAATAACAATTGTTGAAGTCACATATCTCATTGTAATTGCTCCTCCTTGTGTTTTCAAAGGGTCCTAATTTATATGATTAAACATAAATCGCTGGAAATCAGCACCTGGTTCTTTATGTTGTGCAATAAAATATTGTCGTTAATCAAATCTTAGGCTATTTTATTTTACTTTCTGTAACAAAACCTTCAGCCTATAAACTAATTGGTTTACCGTATAAGACTTCGACTATGCTTAAAACCTTTATTTCCCTGGAATGGAAATCCTTTACAAGATCGGCTTCATTTAAAACCAATATGTTCCTAAAGATCCTTATGGTTCTTGCCGCTCTTTATTTTATGCTGATATTTACCGGTATAGGAATAGGACTTTATTTTCTTCTTGAAGAGAGAGGAATGGAGCCATTAGAAACCGTGAATCGGTTCCTTATCATATATTTTCTTTTTGATTTGCTCATTCGGTTCTTCATGCAAAAAATGCCGGTGATGAACATAAGACCGTTCCTTTGTTTGGATGTAAAAAGAGCAATTATAGTAGGATATTCTTTGGGGAAAACAATTTTATCCATTTTTAACTGGCTACATCTCTTTATTTTTCTGCCCTTTACAATTATTCTTATATATAAAGATTATGATCCAATAGGAGCAATGGCCTGGTTAATAGGTGTGTTCACGCTAATTTTTGTCAATAATTTTCTTAATATCCTCAGTAATAACAATAAGTATCTCCTGTATACCCTGGCAGCATTATTAAGTATAATCGGTTTGTTTACATTTTACGGTGAATTAGATATAACAATCTATACTCAACCATTGTTCAATTCCCTTTATTCTACGCCAATCCTGGTCATAATCCCAATGACACTTCTTTTGGTACTTGGTTGGCTCACTTTTAATTTTTTCAGAAGAAATCTGTATTTGGATGCAGGCCTTGCTGTTAAACAAAAAGATGCGAAAACCGAAAATTACACATGGCTTAACCGCTATGGGGTTTTGGGTACCTTCCTTAAAAATGACATCAAGCTCATTACTCGCAATAAAAGATCCCGAACTACCATTTTAATGAGTGTGCTGTTTATTTTCTACGGACTCCTTTTTTTTAGTGGAGGAATTGAAATGTACGAGGGTCCGGTGTGGCGAATTTTTGCCGGTATCTTCGTTACCGGCGGCTTCATTTTCACCTTTGGACAGTTCGTCCCCAGCTGGGATAGTTCTTATTATTCGCTAATGATGACCCAGAATATTCAGTACAGGGAATATCTGAATGCTAAATGGTGGCTTATGATTATTGCCACTATACTTACATTAATCCTAAGTACCTTCTATTTATATTTTGGAATAGATGCCTATTTGGCTGTTTTAGTGGGTGCAGTATATAATATTGGGATCAACACTCATTTGGTGCTTTGGGGAGGAGCCTACATTCGTACACCCATAGACCTAACTCAAAATAAGAATGTAATGGGAAACAAGCAGGCCTTCAATTCCAAAACCCTTTTATTAACCATGCCCAAACTTATCCTGCCCCTGGGACTTTATGCCTTGGGCCATTATTTGTTTAATTCCCAAACCGGATATATTTTTGTTGCCGGTGCCGGGGTATTGGGATTTGCGTTAAAAAGTAAAGTCTTTAGTATAATAGAAAAAATCTACAAAACAGAAAAATATAAAACCCTGGCGGCGTATAGGGAAAAGGGCTGAATTGGTATTGGTTAATTCGTTTATCCGTGAGACGGGATTTGTGAGATGTTAATACCCGAATACCTTGAGGCAGTGAAACATTAAAGCCTTCTTGAAGCAAGCTCAAACGCCAAACGTCAAACGTCAAACGCCAAACGCCAAACGCCAAACGCCACACGCCACACGCTGAAACTAACATTCCAGTTTTTCTTTTTGTTTTAGTAAGTCTCGCACTTTACCTTTGCCGGGATTCTGTAATTGTAATCGGATTAACCTGGGAATTAGTACCTTTAATTTTTCAGTATTAAATCCGGTACTACTTTATTTAGTTTCAAAAAAATACTCCTATGTGTGGCAGTGGAAAGTGTAAAACAATTAGTCTTTTTGCTTTTGAAATGATCTCAACATTGGCATGTCCCGATTAAATTTTAAGATCATTTCCCATATTATGGGATTGCTCCTGGTTTGCAATGGCGGTTTTATGCTATTGGCTGTCCTGGTGAGCTTTTATTATAAAGACGGGGTAACCCTGGAAATCTCCATAGCATCCCTTATTACGCTTCTTGCCGGGATGCTCCTTATGTACTTCACCCGGGGACATAATAAAGAGATGAAGGCAAGGGAAGGTTACATTATTGTAAGCTTAGGGTGGATCTTTATGGCAATGAGTGGTACGCTGCCTTATATATTAAGCGGGGCAATTCCTCAAGTCACTAATGCCTTTTTTGAAACCATGTCCGGCTACACTACGACTGGTGCTACGATACTCAATGATATAGAGGTTGTGCCAAGGGGGATCCTGTTTTGGCGCAGTTTGACCCATTGGATAGGAGGGATGGGAATTATTGTGCTGGCCATCGCAATTTTACCCTTGCTAGGGGTAGGAGGTATGCAGTTGTTCTCTGCAGAATCTCCCGGGCCAAGTGCCGATAAGTTAAAGCCCAGAATTGCAGATACGGCCAAACGTTTATGGCTCATTTATGTTGGCTTTACCGTCGCTGAGACGATCCTACTTAAAGTAGCCGGGATGGGTATGTTTGATGCGGTGAATCATTCCCTTAGCACTATGGCCTCCGGTGGATTTTCTACTAAAAATGCGAGTGTTGCATATTGGAATGATAATCCAGTCATTCAATATATTATCATTGTGTTTATGTTTCTTGCAGGGACCAATTTTGTACTTAGCTACTTTGCTTTTAAAGGAAGATTTCAAAAGGTATTGCAGGATGATGAATTTCGATGGTATGGTGGCTTTGTAACAATTTTCACGATAATAGCTGCATTGATCATTTATTTCCAGGCAGATCTTAGTTTGTCATCTATCCCGCATCCACAGGTGTGGGGAGAAGCTGAAGGGGCTTTTCGGCACGCATTATTCCAGGTTCTGGCAATCATTACAACAACAGGGTTCGTATCTGTAGACTATACCATGTTAACTCCATTTCTTACGATATTGTTTTTTGGATTGTTCTTTTTGGGGGCATCTGCCGGGTCAACTTCAGGCGGGGTAAAAGTGATGCGGCATATGATAATGATCAAGAATGGAATAATGGAATTCAAACGAACTCTGCATCCAAATGCGATCTTACCGGTGAGATTTAATGGTAAAGCTGTGGAAAGCAATATTGTATTCAATATACTGGGCTTTTTTATTCTATATATGCTGTCTTTTATAGTGGGTGCCATTGTGCTCTCTTTCCTGGGGCTGGATTTCACCACGGCTATTGGAGCCGCAGCCGCTTCTGTTGGTAACGTTGGTCCCGCCCTGGGCTCTGTAGGTCCTGTGAATAATTTTGATACTCTCCCTGCACTTGCAAAATGGTGGTGCAGCTTTCTAATGCTTATAGGAAGGCTGGAGCTTTTTACAGTTCTAATCCTCTTTACCAAATTCTTTTGGAGAAACAGATAAAACCCTGTTCCGGGAAAAAATCCGGTTGACAAATTTTATTTGAATTCCGTAATTCATATGCCTGGCAGCCCTGCAAACTTGTAACGTGGCAGCCGGAGTTTTTTTAAATTGAAGACCGGCACCAACAGCGAAGAAATGTGATCACATCCTTTTTTTATTTTTTTCGTCCTCTTCCCTGTTCTTCACCTGCTTCCGCAATTTTATGACTGTATAAATTATTACCACCAGAAGCACCACAGCCATAATTATAGCAAAGCCTGCTCCATAGCCGTATGTTGGATTTAGTGAGTTCATTTGCGAATTTTGGTAAGGATTAAGTTAGGAATGTTTTGAACAATGTTGGGTTTTAAGAAACAAGAAAAGAGAGAAGAAAGAAGAGATGAATTCGAATGTATTGACTACATACAAAAAGATTCACATTATAGCGGGTCTTTTAAATACTTCCGGCTTTTCTCTCTCCTCTTCTCACTCTTGATAAAAAGTTCAACAGCGAAGCGGTATTTTTGAAAACTCCCCCTTTGGGGGTTGGGGGGTTTAGGTCCTGTTTTAGAACAGTTCCACTTCAATTTTGTTGATATAAATAGTTGTCTCTCCTTCAAATCCCGAGTCTGTACCAAAGAGTAGCCAGATGCTACCTGCGCTGCTCGAGGTGACTCGCATTGGCGTTGAAGTCGAGAGGGTTTTAAGTGTGTAGACATTCTCATCTGTACCATTGGCATAGTTCCCAATTACAATCATATTTTCTCCATCTGTGGATTGGTTGCCTTTATCTATATTTAACCTGTACCAGCCAAGTTCATCCTCCTCCTTTTCAGGTTCTATGCCGGATGCTCCCGCCTTCACGTAAACGCTCTCCCCGGGACTTCCTCCAATACCAAATTGACCGTCTGCCACATCAGTCGCAAATTCAACTTCAAAATTAAGTTGATATTCATGGTCGGGGGTTAACCCTGTAATTTGCTTCATCACAAACATAAAAAGATCATCACTATGATTTCTTCCGGAAAGTTTCAGGGAACCCTGTGTGTTATCCAGGGGAGCCGGTAGTGGTGAGTGCCCAAACTCTAAACCGTAATTTTCTTCTTCTCCAGCTGGGTAATCGGCAAAATCCCCAATCCAGCCTTCAGTGTCTGCTGAAAATTCATAGGAATATGTCATCCTGTTATCATCCTGCTGTTCATCGTCATTACCACAGGCCAAACCTATGGCCAGAACAAGAATTGAAAAAGCTTTTGTTTTCATTTGACATTAGATTTGAGATGTTAGACAAAAGATATGAGATTTTAGATTTAAGACTTGAGATTATTTCGTCCTTAGTATTATAATACCAATCTTTAAAAGAAACAAGAAACAAGAAACAAGAAACAAGAACCAAGAAACAAGACCCAAGAAAAGGGAGAGGTGTATGTCCCTGATATAGGTTGACCACTAAAGTCATCCTTTATATGAAATCAAACATTCGATTATTAAAGAAACA
>DATHWA010000444.1:0-3291 GCA_035461025.1 Gillisia sp.
GGTGAAGAAGATCACAGATCAAATTAAAAAGGAGAACATAACCGGACCTTCCGGAAATCTGGTTGAAATCGAGATATTTGGTCACGGTGCTTTATGTATGGCTGTTTCAGGTAAATGTTACCTAAGTCTACATTCCCACAATTCTTCGGCAAACAGGGGGGCGTGTAAGCAGAATTGCCGTAAAAAATATACGGTCATCGATCAGGAATCGGGTTTTGAAATTGAGATCGACAACGAATATATGATGTCTCCTAAAGACCTTTGCACCATCAATTTTCTGGATGAGGTGAAGGAAGCCGGGGTGCAGGTTTTAAAGATCGAAGGCCGCGGGCGTGCTCCGGAATATGTGGCAACAGTGACCAAAGCATATCGTGAAGCTATAGATTCTCTTGAGGTCGGCAATTTTTCCGAAGAAAAAGTTGAAAAATGGATGGAGCAGCTTAGCACTGTCTATAACCGCGGATTCTGGAGCGGTTATTACCTTGGACAGAAACTGGGAGAATGGAGCAAAACTTCAGGTTCTCAGGCCACTCAGAAAAAGGTGTACGTTGGAAAAGGAGTTCATTACTTTCCGAAAGCTAAAATAGCCGAGTTCAAGATAGAAGCTTACGATATTAAAGTTGGCGATAAGATCCTAATTACCGGCCCAAGTACCGGGGCACAGGAAATGGTGTTGGAGGAAATGTTGGTTAATGACAAGGAAATGGAAAAAGCTGCAAAGGGAGATAGTTGTACTATTAAAATGCCATTTAGGGTAAGGATGAGCGATAAACTTTATAAAATTGTAGAAGCCTAATGGTGGTGGTGACCCTGCAAAGGGAAAAGTGCATTGGTTGTAATTACTGTGTCGAGCTTGCGCCGGAACAATTCCAAATGTCTAAAAAAGATGGTAAAAGCGTATTGCTGAAAGCCCTCAATAAAAAAGGATTCCATACACTTAAATCCCCTGATCATTCAATCGCCGCAAATGCTGAAGCTGCTGCAAAGGCATGTCCTGTCAATATAATATCAGTAAGGGAAATTTAAACCGAAGTGCAGCGGGTGAAAAATGGTGCCTACACTATTTTTTTAAATAGAAAAATTGTCCCCTGTAACGTTGTTGCTCAGTTTACCTCTTTTGCAATCAAATCTACGTCATAGGGAAATGCAAAATTCTCAACAGCTGTGCCTGCTAACCATAGCTGCCTATCTTCTTTTTTAAGCACAACGGGCATCCGCTTCTTATTGTTATGAATTTTGCTCATAAGCTCATTGGCTTCAGTAGTCACAATTGAATAGGAATTCACCAGATTATTGGTTTTGGGATCTTTCCAGGAGGAATAGATCCCGGCAAAAGCAAAAATTTCCTGGTCCTTTGGCAATAGGAGATATTTCTGTTTGTGTTTTCCTGCCGGATCCAGCCACTGCCATTCATAATACCCATCGGCAATCACAAGGCATCTGTTTTCCACAGAATTGCGAAATGCAGGTTTTTCCTCAAGGGTTTCTATCCTGGCATTTAACGTCATCTTTTTTATCTTCTCATCCTTCGCCCAAAATGGAATTAAACCCCAGTTGTACATCTGGATCTCCCCGCGATTATCATTGGTGATCACCGGAGTTTTAGAGAAGGTGAATGCATTGATCTCATCCATAGGCATATAAGTTTCAGGTTCTATGAAGCGGCCTTCAAATGCTTTTTCAATCTCGCTTAATTTTGCATTGAGCTTAGTACGGTAACACATCGCGTTTTCTATTATGTGGCAGAAAGTACTGTCCTGTATAAAAATAGAAAAAATTAAACTGCTACTTTCCTTGGTTCAGCAAGAAAAAATACCGTGTTTAAGGGAATTTTACTATTTTAGGATTTTGTTAACAGGAACTGGCGTTGAACTGTAGCGTTTCCGCTACTTTTTCCCCTTTTTTAAAGCGAAAAATTCACATCAAATTCAACCTTGTGATCTGGATTATTTCATTTTTTTTCAGTTAACAAACTATCACGAATCAATTTAAACTTATATATGAAAAGAAGAAGTTTTGTTCAACTAGCAGGTTTGGGAGCCGGTGCGATGATGATGCCGTCCCTACTCCTTGGTAATAATATTCCGGTGGAGGCACTTATGGATCCGGGTATGGACATCGCGGTCAAAAAGAGACTGGCAAATGTCGCTCTGAATACAGCCAGATCCCTTGGCGCATCTTATGCAGATGCCAGGATAGGAAGATATCTTAACCAGTTTATTTCTACCAGGGAAGATAAGGTGCAGAATGTAGTGAATACAGAGTCCTTTGGAATTGGGATCCGTGTGATCGCAAATGGTACCTGGGGATTTGCATCGACTAACGACGTAACTGAAGAAGGAATCAAGAAAGCAACAGACCAGGCTGTGGCTATAGCTAAGGCCAACGCCATAATTCAAAAGGAGCCGGTAGTACTGGCACCTGTTGAATCCTACGGGGATGTTTCCTGGAAAACTCCTATTAAGAAAGATTTCAAGGAAGTGCCGGTTTCAGAAAAAGTTGAATTGCTGCTGAAGGCTAATGCCGCGGCTATGGATAACGGAGCAAACTTTGTTAATTCCAATCTGTTCATGGTAAATGAGCAAAAGTATTTCGCTTCTACTGAAGGTTCTTATATAGACCAGGACATCCACCGTATTTGGCCAACCTTCGGAGTAACCGCGATAGACAGGCAGGCTAATAAATTCAAATCCCGTGATGCGATGAGCGCCCCTATGGGAATGGGCTATGAATATCTTGACGGGCTGGATTCTGAAAAACTGGAGGGACCATCAGGATTAAGATTATACCGTAACAGTTATGATATTGTAGAAGATGCAACCCTTGCAGCCAAACAGGCCAAGGAAATGCTTTCAGCAAAATCTGTTGAACCGGGCAAATATGACCTTGTACTGGAACCAAACCACTTAGGATTGACCATCCACGAATCTGTTGGCCACCCGCTGGAACTGGATCGCGTGCTTGGTTATGAGGCAAATTATGCCGGTACCAGCTTCGCCACCCTTGATAAATGGAAGACGGGTAATTTCCAATATGGAAGTGATATTGTAAACCTGGTTGCCGATAAAACTCAGCCTAACTCTCTTGGTGCTGTGGGTTATGATGATGAAGGAGTTAAAACCAAGGAATGGGATCTTGTTCGTAACGGAATACTAACTAATTATCAGGCAATTCGAGATCAGGTGCATATGATAGACCAGAATGAATCTCACGGCTGTTGTTACGCTCAGAGCTGGAATGATGTACAGTTCCAGCGTATGCCGAATGTTTCCCTTGAACCAGGAAAGGATA
>DATHWA010000445.1:0-22173 GCA_035461025.1 Gillisia sp.
CATTCTTTCTTCTATTTGGAGCGTTTTACTCGCTTGCCCTGTTTTCACTAACTATTTTTGAGGTTTTATTACCTTTTTACTTATTCTTCCTATTTGCGGGTTTTATTTTTCTCTTGTTATTCCTGCTTACCTTTAGTTCACAGTATTAAAAAATTTCAGTTTTTTATCGCAGGAATTGAAATTTGTGCTTAATGTTTTCTTCCTTGTCAACTTTAATTTAGAGCTTGACCTTTAGCCTGTTGCTTGAATTTTATGTACATAAATTTAGGTGCTTCGAATTTTGGTGCCAGGTGCCTCATGTCTCTCCTGGGAATTTGGTGCTTGGAATTCTTACTTGAAGCATAGTTGCCTGGGATTTGGTGCCTGCTTCCTGGAATTTTTAGTGCTTTGTACCTACCAGGTGCTTATCCCTAAAATTTGGTTCCTGGAATTTGGTACTTGAAGCTAGTACTTGGGATGTGGTGCGTGGTGTCTGGAATTTGGTACCTGGTGGCTTGGTGCTTGGAATTTGGTGCTTGATACCTTGTGCTTGGGATTTGGTATTTCCATCCACAAACCTTCAAAACACCCATTAACCCAGTAACTTTTTTATATATTTAAAATTTCTAAATGGTGCATATTTAAACGGAAAATCGATCCATGTGGGAGTATTTGCTACAGCACGCTGGTTGCTGAAAATAAGAAAGCTTTCCTTGCCGTGGTATTTTCCAAAGCCACTATTCCCAACACCTCCAAACGGCAAATTGTGATTTCCAATATGAATGAGAGTATCATTAATACTTGCACCACCCGAGCTGGTTTTTTGAAGTACATTTTTCGCTTTTTTCTTATCACCAAAATAATACAGGGCAAGCGGCTTTGGCCGTGAATTAATAAAATCTATCGCCTCATTAATTTCTTTAAATTCAATCACTGGCAACAAGGGACCAAAGATCTCCTCCTGCATCAAGGCATCACCGGCAGTAACATTTTCAATAATAGTTGGAGCAATAAACAGATCCTCTTTCCTGGTCTCCCCCCCACAAAAAATCTTTCCCCCGGTTTCATCCAGAAGTCGTGTGAGACTATTAAAGGTATTGTTATTCACAATGCGCCCGTAATAATCACTTTCTGCAATGTTTTTTCCAAACATATTTTCAATTTGTTCCTTTATTTTGGGAAGTAGGTCTTTCCTGATATTACTGTGGACCAGTAAATAATCCGGAGCGATACAGGTTTGGCCTGCATTAATAGTCTTGCCCCATGCGATGCGCTTTGCCGCAATATCCAGATTGGCCCCTTCATCTACTATACAGGGACTCTTGCCTCCAAGTTCCAGAATTAAGGGAGTAAGATGTTGAGCCGCAGCTTTCATGACGATTTTCCCTACCCGTGTGCTGCCGGTAAAAAATATCATATCAAACTGCAGGCGCAATAAGTCTTCCCCTACCTCCTGCCCTCCCGTAACTACCTTAACATAGTTCTCATCAAAATTTTCATTTATCATCTCTTCCATTACAAGAGCAATGTGGGTGGTAAATTCACTTGGTTTCAATATAGCACAGCAGCCTGCGGCAATTGCACCTACCAAAGGGTTTATTAAAAGTTGAAATGGATAATTCCATGGTGCAATAATTAATGCTACTCCCAGTGGTTCGTAATAAACTTTACCTGTTGTGGGTTTTAATTGAAGTGGGGTAGGAACCTTTTTGGGCTTTGACCATTTTTTTAAATTTTTGATATGCAAATCCAGCTCCTGTGTTACAATACTTATTTCCGTTAAATAAGCTTCTTCCTTAGACTTATGTAAGTCGAGCCAAAGTGCTTCCTTTATCCTTTCTTCATAATCTCTAATGAGCTGTCTCAACTTTTTAAGTTGCTGTATCCTATAATTAAGGTCTTTGGATTGGTGAGTTGCGAAGAATTGTTGTTGTGCTTCGTGAATCTTACCTATTGTAGCCTCTGCTGTTTCCTTCATTTTATTGATTAACCTCGGTTTTAATTATATCCTTCTTCCTTCCTTCAAAATGGTCCATTGTACTGTAAACTCCAAGGACCTTCCCAACAAACCAGTCAAAGAACCATATAGGAAATAATCCCTGAAAAAATCTTACAAATCTCATACTCCAGGGCATACTTACTATGATGCTGTTGTTTTCAATTCCCTGTATAATCTTCTTCGCAACTTTATCTGGATTTAAAATTGGAACTTTTGATTTCACCCCCGCAAACATTCCGGTATTGATATAATAAGGTGTAACCGTTGTCACTTTTACATTTTTTCCCAGTTGCTGCATTTCCAGCCTTAAACTATCTGACCATCCAAGCAGTGCCCATTTACTTGCGGCATACACGGACATTCGCGGATTGGAAGTAAACCCTGCTGATGAAGAGATGTTGCAAATATGACCGAAATCCTGATCTATCATATCCTTAAGAAATTGTGCTGTGATATGCATAGGCGCACTAGCGTTGATTTTCATGGTTCTGTCAATTTCCAGGACTGAGTGCTCGTGAAAATATTTACCCACCACAATGCCGGCATTGTTGATTAGTATATCAACTATACCGTGGGCTTCCTTCACTTGGGCTGCAACTTCAAAAACTTTTGCGGGATTGGAAACATCCACCTCATAACTTATCACTTTTCCAAATGGTTTAAGTTCCAAACATGCTTTTTGGATATTCCCGGGATCTATATCCCATATTATAAGCACGGCGGCACCCTTTTCCAGGGCCAGCTTACCCATTAATTTTCCTATCCCGGAGGCTCCCCCGGTTATCAAAACTGTTTTTCCTTTGAGTTTAGTCATTCTTAAATGTGATTGGCTTTCCTAAAGTAGGAAAGTATATGCTTCCCGTCAAAAGAATTGACAGGTGCTTTTCATAAATTTTAAAAAGAAATACCTATAAGGAGATAACTTAAATTTTATCAGGGTTCCTAACTTAACCTCCAAATTTATTAGATAAAATCCTAAACCACACTTTTTACAAAAAATATTTTTATCAAAAAAACCTATATGAGTTAACAATTAGTTAAAAACTGCTAATAATTTAACTTCCCTCTAAATATCTTTGCAGTGCTATGAAATAGGCGGATTGATACTATGGAAAGAATTGAAAATTATATCAACTGGAATAAACTATACAGGAATGCAATCACTATTTTTTTAGCTATTGTATTTAGTTTTTTTCTGGCTTTTTTGGTTTGGCTTGAAACAGAAATGTCGCTTATATCTTCTATTTATACATCTTTATTCCAGGACCTGGGATATGGATCGTATAAAAACTCTTTATAATCCAGGCAGTTTCCACCATCCATTAGGCGGAAGTTTGGGATTTTTTTAGTGGGATGCCTCCTATACGTACCCTCCATTGAGGAGGCATCCTTTTACCTATTTACCCTCTTACCTATAATTTATTCCTGAAAGTGAGCCGGTGTTATTTTGCTTGTTCGCTGTATAACAACCAACTCCCTAATTAAAATTTTATTTCAAAAAACATCTTAAATCTGTAACTATTATCCTACAATTGATACTAATAGATACCGTCAATCTCATAAGACGGAGTTCTGGGATAATATTTTGCTTTTCGGTAAAATCGACATGTGAAGCATTTTATTATTCCAGAGTAAAATAAGCCTGTTAGGCTTTACAATTGGTCCTTTAACTGTTGGGGTTAATAAGGATCTTCATCAAATGGACGGGTGGGGCCGTCCATTTGTTTTTGAAAAGCTTATACTTTTTAAACAATGGCTTCAGCATCAGGACCTGGGAAATAGTCACTTAACCTCTCTGTTTGCCAGCGAATGGTCCTGGCATCAAGCTCCGGCTCAAGCTTATAAGTCCCTGATTTATCATTCTCCATTGTTTTAAGTCCACCGAAAAAAGCCTTATTAAAATCATTGGCCACACCCGGAGAACACCAATTTTGGCGTGTGAGATAAAGGGGCCATTTCCATACTTTTCCTTCTGTAGTATCCTCAGTTTCCCAAAGTTCTTCCTTACTAATCTTAATCTCGGGTAGATTTAGTGGTCTTCCGGTAAGGCCATCTGCTTCATTAAATTCCCAAATTCCATACTTCATAATTTCTTTAGGGTTGAGGGTTAGAGAATTAAATTTAAGCAAATGCTCCTGCTATAACCTTAAAGGTTTCCCATATTTTTCCTTAAGTTTTGTGAAAATAAATTATTATAACTTCCTAAGGTTTAATAAGTTGATAAGGACTCATATATAAGATGCTCCATCTATTATTTTTGACTAAAAGGATCCCTTCCTTTCATTACATCTTCCCATGCGAATCCCTCATTTCGCAATAATCCCCCCAGGATCTTACGCCTTTCTGCCAATTCATCATTAGTAATATTTGTGATCTCGTAAGGCAACATTTTAAAAGCTGTGGAAGTTTCCTTTTTTGGCAGGGATCGGGAATAATTTTGGTTTATATGATGAATAAAATGGGATAATGAAGAGCGAAGAGGTGAAAGTTCCCGGTTTAAATGATCTGCTTCAGGATTTGAGAGCAAAATATTAACCGCCTCATCCAACCGCGTTAAATTTAATCCCAGACAAATATCCTGTCTTTTATGTGCAAAAAAATGAACTACCGGATATGCCTGATGATTTACTGCGTGCCGATCTATCAATTCCTGAAAAGTCAAAAATTGTTGCATACTATAAGAATTATCCATAGCCAACAATTTTTCAGCAATCTGCTCCGGATCCTTTCCCAGATTCTGTATACTTCTTGAGAGAGTCCTTTTATTGATGACTGCAGTAGAAACCGAAATAAGATAGGTCATTGAACTGGTAAAAAAAATAAATCCGAAGAAGGAAAATAAACTTGTAACTAACTCAAAAAACACTGTTGTAGTCTTGAAGTTTCCCACTCCCAGGGTAGAAAGGGTGTACCCGGTGTAATACAGCCGCTCTACCCAATTGGCAACCCTGCCTGAATCATTGGTCATCCCATCCGGATTAAATGAATATACCAGAAAAAGCCCAATCCATACAAGCATTATCCAAACAAACAAAACACTAAGGTTCACAAGTAGACCACTAAAATTAAAAACGCTTCTTCCAAACAGTCCATGCAGTTTCCTTACAAGTGTATGGGCCCTAAAAGCTACAGATCTGGTAAGAAACCCGGCACCACTCCCGGAAAGTGTAGTGAAAAAGAAATCATAAATAACAAGGGAAAGAATGATTATTCCAATTAAAAGATATACTGTTTCCACCATAAAAATATATTTGTTTAAATATAAAACACTCTCTCTACTAAATTTAAAGGTAATAAGACCGTTCAGCTTTAAAATTGTCCTAAACTTTTTATAATAAGGTCACCCTGCTCAAATCCTGTGAGATTATATTTTTCGTATCTTACTGATAATTAAATAGTCAACAAAATTTCTTCAAAATGAAACATTTTAAAAAAATTTTCAAATGGCTTCTTTTGTTATTTATTTCAGCGATTTTGTTTCCGGGTTGTGAAAGGGAGCAAACCATTAATCTTAAGGAGGATGAAGCAACCAAAAAGCAGGTTTACAATCAAATCCTGAATGATGAGGAACTTTTTAATGAGTTCATAAACCAAATGAGGCAAAGCAGGCGCAATATGGAATGGATGAGGGCCAACAGGCCTATGATGCGCAACATGTACAGCCGTCGCCAGGTACAGTCAATGATGCAGGAAGATCCCGAGGCACTGGATTCCCTAATGCAGGGTATGATGTCTACAATGCAGCGGGACACCACCAAAATGCATCTAAGAATGAGACAACGTTGGTTCAAGATGATGGAACAGGATACATTTATGCACCGCCGGTTGAAGGAACGCTTTCAGGAACGACAGGGAGCTTCCAACTAAGGGTAATTGTTAAAACGATTTTATACTACTTGAAAATAAAAAATCCAACATTCACTATCCGGTTAACCATATCCTAAAATTCATACAACCTTAAAAACCTTTTCGATTCTGCCTCCGTGTACCTACTGTCTTCTATCCTATGGTTTAATTAAATCTGATAAATATCAATTCTTTTCTATTGAGGTTTACTTAATTTTGTACCCGGTTTGACACTCTTATATTAAGCAAGCAAACTCATGATACCAAGTTTCTACAGATAAAATTCAAGGTAAAAAATATTCAAAATATACCAGGTTTTATGGATAGAGGCGGTATAGTTATTGCTAATATTATTTTAGCCTCTTTTCTTTGTGACAGAAGCTCAAATGTCTGCCCCCTTCCCACCGGGATCCCCAATCCTGCAGGAAATTTAAATTATAGATCCTTTTCGATATTTATTATTTGAAAAGCCCCCACTACCCCAAATATTGAATTTGTGCTCCGGGCACTTAAGTTTTAAGGTTTAGCCAATACTTGTTGCCACACAACATTTTTGGTCTGGTTCCAAGACCTGAATTGAGTTTAAGTCCTGTTCGTGTGTAGCTAAATCGATAATTCTATACTACTTAATTAAAACGATAATAACCAAAAAAATTAAAGCAGAATGACCAATTTTCTTTTTGTAGCTTCAGAAAATGATGCAATCCATAATTGTAAGGTAGGAGGTGTAGGAGATGTAATTAGGGATGTACCACGCGAGATCTCGAAAAAAGGTGACCGGGTCCATGTTGTCGTTCCCTCTTATTCTCGTTTACACCAGCAAGGAAAATTTATTACCAGTCTCAACTTCCAGCTAAGGGATGTAACCTATGTGGCATATCTTTACAGGGTTGAACCTAAGGAAGAGGATGCAAATATCACCCACTATGTGATCCATCATCCTGAAATTGAAGCCGGAGATATTGGCAATATTTACCATAATGATCGTACAGAACCATTTTTTACTGACACCATCAAGTACTTTATTTTTTGTACAGCGGTCGCCCAGGCAATAAGACAAAATGTTTTTGGTAAAATAGGTATAATACACCTGCATGATTGGCATACAAGTCTTCTCCTTTTCCTACGCAAGTATCACCCTCACTATAAATTACTACAGGATATAAGAACAGTATATTGTATCCATAACCTGGCAATACAGGGCATAAGGCCATTCGAATATAGTCACTCTTCTCTACAAACCTGGTTTCCAAACTTTAAATTTTCACGTGAGGAATTGGTAGATCCCCGGTATGAAGACTGCTTTAACCTAATGGCAATAGGAATACGGTTGGCAGATGTTGTACATACCGTCTCCCCTTCATATAAAGAAGATGTTCTTTTACCAAGTATGCCACCGGAATTTATTGGTGGTGAAGGGCTGGAACAGGACCTCATTCAGGCGGACAAAGAGGGAAGGTTTTACGGAATTTTAAATGGAAGTGAATATCCCGCAGCAAAAAAACGGGGTAACAGGACGTTATTTAAAAATATTGTAACGGCAATTTTTGATCAGGTACAAAAGGAAACGACTAAGCATAAATTAGATTTCCTCGCACACACTGGCCAGAAGGTCCTCCCACATCTTAAAAAGCGGCCAAATTTTATTTGTGCCAGTGTTGCCAGGTTAACCGAGCAAAAATTTTATTTCTTTCAACGCTCCCCGGAGGCCCTGCTAAGGATCCTTGACAAACTCGCAGAGGTGAACGGGGTCTATGTACTGTTGGGAACCGGTGCACCGGAATATGAGCACCTTTTAAGAAAAATAAGTCATCAACGGGCCAATTTTATCTTTATCAATCTTCAAAATGAAGAGGTAATTGAATCCATTTACAGGGAATCTGATCTTTATTTTATGCCCAGCCTCTTTGAGCCCTGCGGCATTAGCCAGATGCTTGCAATGCGAAATGGCCAGCCCTGTCTAGTTCACCATACCGGCGGACTCAAGGATACAGTGCGACACATCCAGACCGGATTTACTTTTGACGGTAAGACCTATGAGGAGAAAATCAATAATATGGTTACTGGTTTCGAAAAGGCCCTGGAGATTTATCAAAATGAGAAAGATACCTGGAAAAAAATTAGAAAGAATGCGAAAAAAATGAGGTTTACCTGGAAGAAATCTGTAGATGAGTACTACAAACTGTTATATAAAAAAACCTCCTAAATTATTTGAGTTGAAGTTTAGTTTTTTCAGATCCTGCTAATGGCAGGATCTTATTTTATGTCTCTAAACTCCAATTACCTACCCGGATATGAGGGATTTAATTTGCAGAAAAGCTGATTATTGTCATTATTTAATTCAAAAATTATGAGGAACTTCCTTTCTAAGAAAAAGGTTGTAATATTTTAAATCAACCTGAGGCTTCCCCCTTTACCTTTATTCACCTCTAAACCTTTTAAAGATGAAATCAATTACAAGAATCCTGCTACTAACAGATTTTTCTGAAATTTCTGATAACGCTATGGAATATGCCGTACTTATTGCAAAAAAAACCAAAGCAGAGATACAGGTAATGCACCTCATAAATACTCCGGTAGATTGGGTAAATATAGGAGTGGAGAAAGAAAAACAATACCCGGAAACCCGGGAGCGCATTGCAGATGCCCGCGTCCAGCTTAATGAGGTGGTTAGTAGATTTCGGGATGAGGGGATTATTGCCCGCCCAGTTCTTGTATACAACATGGATGTGGAAAATATTCCTGAATATGTAAAAGACGAGGATTTGGACCTTATCATTATGGGTTCACACGGTGCAAGGGGAATCAAGGAATTTACAATTGGATCCAATGCTCAAAAAGTGCTTCGCACCTCGATAAAGCCTGTGCTTATCGTAAAGAAGAAACCCAAGTATGATAGTATTAAAGAGGTGGTCTTCGCCTCCAACTTTAATAAAAAATGGAACAAATATTTTGAAAGTGTCCTTACTTTCGCTGAAGCTTTTGATGCAAGAGTGCACCTTTTATATATTAATACCCCATATGATTTTAAAGAGACACATGAGATGGATGTGTTATTTGATTCCTATTATTCCAGTTGTGCAGAAGGAACCTGTACCAAACACATTTACAATGCTTCCAACGAGGAGACCGGTGTAAAATACTTCCTTAAAACACAGCAACCTGATGTTTTTGCAATTGTTACTGAAGGAAGGTCCGCCTTCAGCCAAATCTTTTCTCCCAGCTTAACAGAAAAGATTGTGAACCACCTGGATCTTCCTGTTTTAAGTATTAATATTCACGAAAAATAAGAGTAAATAAGAAAGGTTTCCGGATTAAGCTGCTGTTGCTTTCTTCGGAAACCCTTCAATAATTATTTAAACTCTAATGAGGAAGTTTTTTCCGCAAAAGACCATAGAGAAAAGTTCCTCCCAGGGCTCCAATAAGAACCACAACTATAGAAATATATCCTGCACCTATAAGTGTATAAATTGGTCCGGGACAGGAGCCGGCAAGGGCCCAGCCAAGTCCAAAAATCACTCCACCATACATATACCTGCTAAAGCTTTTATCCTTAGGAGTAAATTTAATTGGTTCCCCGTCAATGGCTTTAAGGCGATACTTCTTAATTAGATAGACACCAAGTACACCTAGTGCTAAAGAAGAACCTATGATGCCATACATATGAAAAGACTGAAATTGGAACATCTCGTAGATGCGAAACCAGGAAGCAGCTTCACTCTTGAACATTACTATTCCAAATACTATTCCTATCAACAAATATTTTATATACTTCATATTTTAAAAAATTAAAGGAAACAAGAGGTGGATCATAACCAATCCACCAATAAAAAATCCTACTACCGCAATAAGAGAAGGCAGCTGTAAGTTACTTAAACCGGATATTGCGTGCCCGGAGGTACAACCTCCTGCATATCTCGCACCAAACCCAATGAGTAAACCACCAATGAGTAAAATGGCCAATGCCTTAGGATCTGTAAGGGCATTGGTAGCGAAAAGTTCATTGGGAAGGTAAGCTTCCCCAGCGCTTTCGAATCCAAGACCTTCCAAAGTGGTAACCGTATCCGGATTAATATTTACAGCAATGTCTGTACTTAATAAATTTGCTGCTATGAATCCGCCCAGGACCGCTCCCACCACGACCATAAGGTTCCAGCGCTGTGCTTTCCAGTTAAAATCAAAAAAATCTGCCATTTTTCCTGCCCCTCCAATGGTACACATGGTACGCAGGTTGGAGGACATTCCAAAGCTCTTACCGGCAAATAGCAATAAGAACATTATTCCTGCAATTAAAGGGCCGGCTACATACCACGGCCATGGTTCAAATATCCAATTCATATTTTTAATTTTTTTTCAGGCTGCAAAGAAAAGCTGATTAATATCATTTTACAGTAACAATTGTTACATTATGTGCTATCAAACAAAATTAAAGCTTTCAGTCATATTTATGTTGGTTAAAGGTAGAGCAAAGTTTAATAGGATAATATTCTATGACAAAATGTGCCGTCACTTATTTTTTCTGCGAGATACTTCCCACTTTCATTTTCTAACTTAATTATATCTTTAAATTGACCCACTAAATAAATGAGATGAAAAAAAAAAGGATTAATAGGCGGCACTTCGTGGCACTTAACAATTGTTTATTACCGGCTCATCAATGAAATGACAGGGAAAAAATAGGTGATCAGGCTAACCCGGAACTGCTTATTTAAAGCTTAAATGTTGAACTAATGCGGGAGCACGATATAGAAAAGATAAACAATAAATATTTGGAAATATCCCGCACACTGCAAGAGGCAGGCGCAAAAGCCATAGTTATTTGGCAAACACCCCGCACCTGGTTTTCGATTTTGTGCAATCAAAAATAGATATACCAATCCTGCATATTACCGATGCCGTTGGAGAAGAAGCTCGAAACCTGGGGCTGTCACAACTCGGACTTCTGGGTACCAGCCCCTCCAAGATAGAGAATTATATTTCTTCTCGTTTGAAAGAGAAATACAACATAAATTCTATTATCCCGATGAAAAATATATCAAACAAAATCACGATTAAATTGCCAATGAACTCACCAAAGGTATCTTCAGTGATGACGCAAAAAAGTTTTATTTGGAACAAATGACTTTATTAAAAGTAAAAGGAGCTAAGGGTATCATTCTTGGCTGTACAGAACTTCCTATGCTTCTGGAGCAAAAGGACCTTGATCTCCCCCTACTTGCAACCACCAGGCTGCATGCCCAAATGGCTTCAAATTATATTTTGGGGGGATAATGAATGCGCCACTAACAATACAAATTCACATAAGATTAATATTTCCTTTTACAGCTTATGAAGTAAAAGAGTTAAATTTAAGGAAATCAAAAACTTAAGTTATGAGCTACTATTTTTCAAAAGTCCTCGACGATTCATTTGAAGAGGCAATAGATAAGGTTACAAAAGAATTAAAAGAGGAAGGTTTCGGAATCCTAACCGAAATTGATGTAAAGGAAACTTTTAAAAAGAAACTGGATGTGGATTTCAGGAAATACAGGATCCTTGGGGCTTGTAATCCTAAGATGGCGCACCAGGCAATTTCTGCTGAAAGCAAGATTGGCACGATGTTGCCGTGTAACGTAATAGTACAGGAAACCGAAGATGGAAAAACCGAAGTTTCTGCGGTAGATCCCGTAGCTTCCATGACCGCAATAGAGAACGATGAACTGGGTGGCATAGCTAAGGAAGTACGTTCTAAACTGAAGACTGTTATCGAGCGGCTTTCTTAGAAGTCTAAAGTATTATTTTTTAAATACTAAATTCAGGATGGCTATTTTGGTCATCCTGAACTTTTTTACCCTTTCCGCCGTGTTCTCCTCATTAATTAAGTTCTACAGATTTTATCTCCCTTTATTCAAAAGATTTCGGCTAGATACAAATCAAAACTTCTTTGTTTCTACCCCTGGTTTTTAGCCGGTTATGTAACAAATGTAACAGACGGGACTGAGGGTAAGCAGTACATTTGTCTTTGTAAATCTGCATATTTTAATGCAGTAAATAATTCAAAAAAGTTTAAACAAAATAATACAAGATGAATACAGAAGATCTTATAAAAAATAATACAGGAACTATCGTTGATGTGCGCACTCCAGGAGAATATAGAGGAGGAAGCGTTGCCGGAGCTGTAAACATTCCTTTAAATGAAATCCCTTTAAGGCTGGATGAATTAAAGGAATTTGATTCCCCTTTAATTTTATGCTGCGCCACAGGAAACAGAAGTGGGCAGGCTACCCATTATTTAAGCAAGGAGGGTATTGATTGTGTAAATGGCGGTTCCTGGCTGGACGTCAATTTTTTAACCGCTGAAGGAGCTGAGTTATGATAAGTAAAATAAAAAAATTATTAGGGTTTACACCTCCACCCAATTATAATGAATTACTCCGGCAAGGCGGAATTATTGTGGATGTAAGAACCAAGGCAGAGTATGCCGGAGGACATATAAAGGGATCCAAGAATATTCCCTTACAAACCCTGAACGCTAATCCTAATATCTTAAAAGATAAAGATAAGCCTATCATCACTTGTTGTGCTTCCGGGATGCGAAGCGCTTCAGCAAAAAGCATTTTAAAATCGAAAGGGTTTACAAGCGTATATAATGGAGGAAGCTGGTCAAGTTTAAATAATAAAATATCCTCCTAGTATGCGCAAACGAATATTTACCAATTGGACGTGGACAAGATGGGCATTTGTAATTATAGGACTACTTATGGTTATACACGCCGGCCTTGATAGGGAATGGGTATTTACCTTACCGGGGCTTTACTTTGCCGGAATGGGCTTGTTTGGCCTGGGTTGTGCTTCCGGCTCCTGTTTAAACTCTTCCTGTGAAGTGAAACCTGATCCTGATCATAGTGCATAATAACCAGAGATATTAATTTTACACAAATTAAAAATAACAACTTATGGATCCACATACTTATAACGTAGACCTTACTTATTTATCTCAAAGAAAAGGTGAGATTTCCTCTCCTGAACTTGACCAAATAATTGAAGTGGCAACCCCACCTGAATTTCCAAAAGGAATGGCAGGAATATGGTCCCCGGAACATCTTTTCACTGCCGCGGTAAGCAGCTGTTTTATGACCACTTTTCTTGCAATCGCTGAAAATTCCAATCTGGAATTTATAAGCCTTACCTGCCCTGCAAAAGGAATCCTTGATAAACAGGATGGGAAATTTGCGATGACAGAAGTAGTATTAAAACCTGTACTTACAATTCCAAATGAAGCCGAGAGGGAAAAGGCAGAAAAAATTATGATCAAGGCTGAAAAAGCCTGCCTTATTTCCAACTCTATTACTTCTAAAATTCATCTTGAAACAGAAGTTTTGGTTGAAGCCGAACAACCTGCATAAAAAATAAAGCCCCGAATTTTAATCCCGAATTTCTTCAAAATGGAATTCGGGATTTTTTTAGGTTAATTTCCTATCCTCTTTAGAAATAGATCGTCATTTCCAATTTTCCTTTTTTAATCTTTATACAACCTTACTGTCCTTGTTTTTATTAAACTTTTTGTAAAGTATTTAACGCTCTTCTCCATATAATGTTTCCGAAAAAGGAATTAAGGCAGGTTTAGGATAACTATAACAGATCCCTCCTACAGGTGTTGGAGTCATTTGAGTAACTTTAATCTGTAATCGTTCAATTAAAAACAGCTATAGGAAAACTAAAATCCCAAACCTCGTATATCTCACTTTTGATTTTCACATATTAAGTTATTAGCTACGGTTGATGGCTTAAATAGTATAGTAACCAACACATCACTTTTAAACAAATGGGGAATCAACTTCTTAATTAGAAAAACGGGGATTTTCAAAAAGAAGAGGTGCTTCAAGTAGGTGCAGAGTACTTCCTTTCAAAATATCTTTCTGTTTTGGTAAGTTATGACAACAGATTTGGAGCGGGAGGCGGATTGTCTGCCAGGTTTTAGTAAAAGAATTAAATCGGAATAAATACTGGTATAAGTATTATCAGGTTTCTTTAGAACCAACTGAAACGCATGGAAGTTTCTTAAATAGGCGAATCATAGTTTATCAATTCTTAAAATTAGGTTGGAAGTATCAGTGAAATTATTATAACTTTCAATAAAAAAAAGAGGTTGCCCTTTTTTCAGGACAACCTCTTTCTAAATAGTATTATTTCAAGACCCTATTTAAACTCCTCGATCGCATCACTTAAGTCAAAAACTTTTTGACTGTCAAATTTATTTTCCAGAATACTGCTTCCTGCTGCAGAGCGGTATCCACCGGCACAATGAACTACAAAAGGTTTATCCTTTGGCAATTCATCTGTACGATCTCTTAGCTCATTTAACGGGATCCCTATTGCATTGTCAAAGATCTTACCTTCAGCAAGCTCACTTTCATTTCTAATATCTACAATAGTGTAATTGTCCTTGTTTTGTTTGAAATCTTCAAGATCGAATTCATCCGATTTTCCTGAGACCTTATCACTTAAAGTTATTACTCCCTTCATTTGTTTTTCGTATCCAATCTTGGCTGTTCTTTCAAGAAGTTCATCAAGATCTTCTATAGAGCTTGCGGCAAGGTAAAAAGGCTCCTCCGGTTGAATAATTGCGCCCAGCCAGGTTTCATATTTATCCCCTTCTGTACGGGACATAATATTTATACTATTTGAAAGATGCCCTTTTTTGTAGACATCACCATCTCGTACATCGACCACTGTAATACCCTCATCAACTTCATCTACGCCAATTTTTAAGGGAACACGATATTTTTCCTGCTGTACATTATCGGCACCATTTCTATTAATGTCCACATTAAATCCAAAATAAGAAGGAATAAATGGTTGTTCTTTAAGGATCTCCTCTACAAATTCTTCTTCAGTTTGTTCTTTAAACGCCCAGTTACTCATACGTTCCTCTCCTAATGTGCTGGAAGGGGAATCACTCATGTTCTTACCACATAAGGAACCTGCACCGTGAGCCGGGTAAACAATCGCATCATCCGGTAGATCATTAAATTTTGTTTGCATTGTGTCGTACATGGCTTTTGCCAATTCCACACGCTTTGCTTTCTTATTTCCGGCTTTTTCCCGAAGATCGGGACGGCCCACATTTCCAATAAAAAGGGTATCTCCTGTAAATAATACGGTCTTGCCATCCTCTTCAGCAACAAAAGTCAAACTGTCCGGGGAATGACCGGGGGTATGGAGAGGATGAATAGTAGTATTTCCAATTTTTACACTTTGTCCTTCATCAAAAGGTTTGTGAGGATAATTTACTCCTACCATTTCACTTACATAAATGGTAGCTCCGGTTTCCTTGTGAATTTGCAAATGCCCACTCACAAAATCGGCGTGTGGGTGAGTTTCAAACACCGCAGTTATCCTGGCATTATTCTCCTCAGCATACTTATAATATAAATGTGGATTACGGCTGGGGTCTACTAAAGCCATTTCTCCTTCGCTTATAAGTGCGTAGGAATAATGTGCAAGAGGTTCATCCTTGAATTGTTTTATTTTCATGGTTATCAGTTTTTTCATTAATATGAAATACAGGGTATCCCTAAATTTTTCGGTATACAAAAGTAATTTTTTCAAAAGCCCTGCGCCGTAACAATTGTTACAAAAACGGGGAGCTGGAGTTTAGAGCTTGAAATTGGATGGGGTTATCCCTTTCTCTTTTTTTTCGTTTCTCTTCTTTGCCTTTGAGTGAAAATTAAAGATACTTAATTCTTCATAAAATGTAGTCCAGGACATTAAACAAATTCAATTAGAATACAGGAAAACTTTAGAAATAAAAATTAGTCACAAAATTGAGCTGATTAAAATTACTCTTATTAAAGATACTCTCTGCATCCCCATTATTTTGATTTTCTCTGTAGATCCATAGAATATCAAAGCTAAGACCCTTCATAAAGCCGTTTACGGCATAAGTTAAATGGGAATTTACCTGAAAGGATTCATCTACATTATATTTATTAAACCTCAGTTCTCCCGGATTGGTACCTTTCACATGTTGCAATTCTACCCCAAAATGCAAATCTGGCCTGGGAAGATAATATTCACCTTTTAAAGTATACACATCTACGTCACCCAGCCCTTCGAGCCGGGATCTGGGGATGGAGGTAAAAAACCTATCCCTGCCTAATTCTTTTGGGAACAAAAAACGTCCGCTATCAAAAGCATGAGTATAGGCAATAGCAAAATTGAATCTATCATTTTTCCATCCCAATTGGGAACTCAGAACCTGTCCGTTCTCATTAGGCTGAACATATCGGTTTTCGTAGGCCAATCCTTCAGAAAAATTCATAGGGATTTGGTAAACATATTGTACCCCCAGGTTAATACCATTGAGTTGATAACCCACTTCTGTCCACATTGTGTTATGAATCTTATCAAGAAACAGATCGTAAAATTCAAAATTAAAGCCGTTAATTCTGTAATTATAATTTATAATTCAAATTCCCCTGGAGGGATAATAGTCGTGATAATGGGCTCTCTCCCCGTTAGGCTGGAAACCGTTAAAGAAAAGGCCTATTCCCTCCTCCAGGCCAAACCACTCTGTTGTTGAACGGGGAGAAATTCCATTGAGCCATCCTAAATTGAAGGTGTGCTGCGGGTGCAAACTAAAGTGACCCCAAAACCCTTTGTGTGCAAAAGGTTTCATCCTGCCGTCACTGTGATTGAGCAAAGGGGTATCTTCGGTTTCAAGTTTTCCATAGGAGATGTATGAATTTCCAAACCTATACCGTATAAACAGTTCTTCAAGCCTGTCCAGGTCTTTAAAGTTTCCTTGATTTAATACATCATAAAGTTCATATTCCCATTTTGCATTCACCCCGGTTACGGGATCTTCCAGTCCAAGGTCACTGCCAAATGTTTTGTAGGTAAAGATTCCTTTTACTCCAATTTCAAAACCCTTATAATTTCCGGTAGTGAATCCAATAGCCCCACCGGTTGCATTGGTGTAGTAATTTGTAAGATCGCCACGGTTTACAGTGGCCATAAAAAAATTGCGAATATGACCATGAACTATTCCTTCCCTAAAGATGTCACCTAACGCAGGTTCCCGGCTTTGCATTGGCACATCATGCTCCTGAGAAAAAAGTAGAAGGTGGGAAAAGAGAAAAATAATTGTAATAAAAATAGATTTCATTTTGTAAAGAAGAATTTGGTACAAAGCTCTCTAATTCTACTTTTAACTTCAGTAACAAAAGTTACGTATAGGAGTTTTACTACTAAAATATCGTGTTATGTAACAAATGTCACAAAGCAAACAGATTGAAAATTTTATTTTTGGTGTTCGTATGAATTATCAATCCTGCATAGCTATTTTATTTGTCACAGTTTTCTTCGGAAAATTCCTGGTGATGGATTCCAAAATCCTGGTGGTTCTTTTAGACGCTGATGAGATAGTATATGTGAATCCATTCTGCAAAAAACAAAATGCTAAAACTGAAGGAAACAATTCAGAAAAAAGCTTAGCTGAAGCCTCCAATTCATTGCAACTCGCAGTTGATGCTTTTTGCAATGCTCCTTTTAAGTTTGAAGTATACAATTGGGACTATATCATCATATCCCAGGAACCCCGGGCATATGCCTATAACTCCCCTTCCCTTCCCGGTTCCAATCCCCACAGTTTTTATCCTCCTCCTAAAGTTTAGACCATATCAGGAACTTATTTAAACTTTCTTTTTCACTCTTCAGGGCTATAAGCTGCTGAATAATCACTTATTATTTTATGACGACTCAAATATCTGTAAGCCGTCGCTCCATTCAAGTGTTAAGGATCTTACTTAGTGGTATCTTCCTTATCGCAAGTACAAGTCATTTATTGAATGTAGAGCAAACGGTCAACCGAATAGACCAGGCCAGTTTTAAAGGGTTTGCCTATTTTTTTGGGAACCCGGAACTCTTAGTAATCCTTTCTGGAATCGCAATGCTGGTAGCTGGACTTGCATTTCAATGGGTTCAAAACCAGATGGGCAGCAGCAGTGCTACTTGCAGTTCTCATACCTATAACCCTTACCGTTCAGGTAGGGCAAATAAATTCTCCTGGACCATTATTTAAGAATGTTGCCATCATTGGCGGACTTCTCTTTTTTATAATAAATGATTTTACGAAAGAAAAAATTTCAGAAACAAATCCTGCTCAACCTGAGTTGAGCATAAAAAACAAATAACTATGAAAAAATATTTATTAAGCAGTATCGTAATCCTTCTTACAATGATTGCCAGCCCTGTCAATGCACAAGCACAGATAGAACCGCAAAGCAAGGAAAATTATGTCATCTTAACTAAAAAGATTCCCCAGTTGCAACCCATTTATTTAACTGCTGAAACACTCATGGAAGAAGACGGAGAAAATTTCGGAAAATTCGAAGTGATCATTTGCGGGCAAACCGTGCAGGAACTTAAAGATAAAGACATGATGCAGGAATATATTAAGAAAGCTGAAAAAGCAAACGTGGACCTCGTTGTTTGCGGGTTTTCTCTAAATAAATTCGGCGTGGATCGTAAAGATATTTCCTCCCAATTACGTATTGTGGAAAACGGTATACTTTATAACCTTCAGCTTCAAAAGAAAGGTTATACAAGTATCTCACTTTAAAAAAATAGAAGATGAAGAAATCTATAGGAATATTAGTAGTGCTTATAATGATGAGTATAAACATTAAGGCACAAAGCACACCGGCAGGTGAAAAGAACAATTATGTAGTGTCCACCACGAAAATCCCTCAACTGCAGCCTATAATTCTTACAGCAGAAGCTTTAAGGGAAGAAGATGGAGAGAATTATGGCGAATTTCAAATTGTGATGTATGGGCCTAACGTTATGGAACTTACAGATAAGAAAAAAATGGAACCTTTTACCCGTAAAGCGAAAGCCGCAGGGGTAGAGATCCTTGTTTGTAAGATATCCCTTGACAGGCTGGGGATTGAACCTAAAGATTTGGACGACTACATTCAAGTGGTGGATCATGCATATACCCACCTTATTCAATTACAAAAAAATAAGAACTATTACAGTTTACAACTATAAAAAAAAATCTATGAAATTATATTTGAAGTCTTCACTTTGGACACTGGCAATACTGGGAATTATGAGTTTTACATCCTGTAACCAGGCGACCGGAGGAAATTCAGAAGACAAAAAACTCAAAAAAGATACCCTAAGTATAACTGTGCTGCAAACGGCAGACATTCACGGGCAACTCGATCCACATCCGGAATTATTTTGGGAAAATGAGGAAATTGTTTTCAAAGAAAGAGGTGGGCTTGCCAATATTAAAACACTTTTCGAAAGAGAACGCAAAAAAAATCCGGGCCGCACTATCATCGTTGATGGAGGGGATCTCATCCAGGGAAGTGGCTATGCAGCCCTTTCTGAAGGCCGTATCTTTCCGGAAATCATAAGCCAAATGGGCTATGATGTGATCATTCCAGGAAATTGGGAAGTGGTCTATGGAAAAGACAGAATGATGGATATCATGACCAATTACAACACTCCTGTAATCGCGCAAAATATGTTTCATGAAGAGGACGGAAAGGAACTTTTCCCTCCTTACTGGACAAAAGAAATAGAAGGAGTGAAAATTGGGTTTATTGGGATCAATGACCCCGATGTGCCTGTAAGGCAGAATCCAATCTTCAGTGAAGGTATGACCTTTAGCGGAATTGAGAAGGAAGTTAAAGATCTAATTAAAACTGTAAAACAGGAAGAGAAGGTAGATGTGCTGTTTCTTGTTACACATATTGGTGTATTTAAACAGGTAGATCTTGCAAATAATGCCATTGCAGAGGATGTGGATTATATACTTGGGAATGATACCCACGAAAGGGTACGGGAACTCATCAAGGGTAAATATGCAAAGGTGACAGAGCCGGGAGCTTTCGGATCTTTTGTAGGAAAGCTTACCCTGCATTTCGTAGATGGTAAGCTGGTGGGTGATGAATATGAACTAATGGACGTAGATCCCGAAGTTTATCCTGCAGACTCCGCTCTGCAGCAGTTGGTAGATAAAGCCAGGGAACCTTATGAGGAACACCTTGAAACAGTGGTAGGCTACACCTCCACCCCTATTTACCGTTATCTTACGGTGGAAAATCCAATGGATAATATGATAACAGATGCCGCAAGATGGAAAACAGGAGCAGATATTGCTATTTCCAACGGCTTCAGATTTGGAAATCCAATAGTCCCTAAGGATGGAAAACCTGCGCCCATCACCCGTGCTAACCTATGGAACCTGCTTCCGGTAAATGAAAAGGTGAAAACAGGCAAAGTAACCGGACAGCAGATCAATGATTGGCTTGAAAGGGAAATGCACAACGCTTTCGCACAAAATCCAACGGAGCGTTTTGGTGGGTGGCTTGTAAGATTCTCAGGAATGGAGGTAGACTTTAACAGCCGGGGAAATAAAGGAGAGCGTGTAAATTCCATCACTATCAAAGGGGAACCTATGAAAATGGATGAATATTACACCATTTCTGCCTGTGTTCGTCCCGGAGATCCTATAGATAATTTGTGTCGTATCCCAAATGTGGAAGACGTGGAAGTAAAAGATTATACCATTCACGATGTGGTGGAGGAGTACTTACAAAAGAACTCTCCCGTCTCTCCAAAACTGGAAGGTCGCGCCTATTGTGAACACCTGGGTCCTAATTCTTTTTCTACTGTACCGGGAACAGATTATCAGTTTCAGTAGTTTTATCCCCAAATAAAAAACCTCACAGTTTCGAAAACTGTGAGGTTTTTTTATATATAGCATTTTTTAAATGATCAATATTGCTCCTCAAGAAACTCTTTAAATTTTTTGGTGTTATAATCCCCCATTCCCATATGTGTAAGAACAAGTTTCCCATTGGCATCAATCACATAAGTGGTAGGGATGCTTTGCGATTGGTATACTTGTGGCAATCCCCCGGCTAATTCATAAATCTCGAAATCATAACCTTTACGGGTATTGAAATCTATAGCTTTTTGAAAATCCTGATCTACAGAAAGCATAATAAACGCCACCTTATCTTTATTCACGTCTTTGTAAAGCTTATTTATCCCGGGCATTTCTGCAACACAGGGAGGACACCAGGTAGCCCAAATATTCAGGAAGATCACCTTGCCCCTTAATTCCTCCATTGCGACTCTTTCTCCCCTGGAATTTATTAGGTTCATGGAAAAATCTGCTTCCGGATAGGTTTCGTTCACGGCGAGGTCTGCACCTTTTTCAAGGTCAGGGTTCATAATTCCAGTTGCAAGAATTCCCCGTTGGAGAAACCCAAAAACCTCAGTATGCAATCCTGTAACATAAAGGCCGCCAAAAATTACAATGATGAGGCCGTATTCTATTAAATTCTTTTTTGTCTTTTTCTTCATAATCTTTGTTTGCCGTTTTCTGTTTACCGTTCTCTTTTTCAGTGGAAACCGTAAAATAGAAACCCGAAAGTTTAATTAAACATTGACAAATATACTTGCTCTATTTCCCCCAGGGTGTAACAATAGTTACAGTTGAGTCAAAAGAAAGTATCCTGTTTTGGATTCCTTTTTTCTTTCTCTCGGGATTATCTTTTCTTTTGCGCCAGAAATCGGATTACCCAGGCTTTTCCCTTATGAAATTCACCTTCGCTCAAATCTATTTCCCCTTCATAAAATTCCAAAAATTCAAACTCGGGAAATGTCTCTTTTATCTCATTTTCTGAAAATAACATTTTCTTCTCCTTAGGCCCTCCTACCGCCGGATTCCTCTTTTGATAATCTAAATGTTTTAGACCAAAACCTTCAAAAATGATTTTTCCTCCCTTTTTAAGGATATAATTAAAGTACCTAAAATAATCCTTTCGCTCTTCTGGTGCTAAATGTGCATAAATAAGAGCTATTGCATCAAATTCTTCTTTCTCATAGTCGTGTTTGTCAAGAGAGGTGGTTTGGTAAGTGATCTCTACCCCCATTTCATTTGCGAGTGTTATTGCTTTTTTTCTACCCTCTTCACTTATATCAAAAGCATAGACATTCCATCCTTTCTTAGCTGCATATACTGCATTTCTTCCTTCTCCTTCAGCAGGGAAAAGGATTCTTCCAGGCTCGAGTTCCTCCAATTTCATCTTTAAGTACTCATTAGGTTCTTTACCATACACATAACCCTGCTGCTTATATCTTTCATCCCAAAATTCCTGCATAGCTTCCAATGTTTTTTACGATTAATTATCTTATTATGAGTATGCCCTTTTTCTAAAAAAGAGCTAAAAAAAGAGGCCTCCAAATACCATTCACATTCCAATTTCGTACTTCATTTTTCAGCATTACAATAAGCTGAATCTTGGATGTAGTGGTTCACCCTTGCACGTCATAATACCTGA
>DATHWA010000446.1:0-5700 GCA_035461025.1 Gillisia sp.
AATTCTTTCCTTATCCCAGTTTGGGGTTTTACCCAGCATCTCCCCTGCCAGTTCTTCATCCTTTACATAAACTTTCCTAAACAGGTTGATGGCAAATTCCTCATCTTCCTCACTTTTGAACAAGCCGGGAAGTTTAGTTTCCTGCTTTGCTCCCTCCTTTAGTTTATTCAGAAATTTTAGAATGGCGGTATTAACAAGTGGAAGATCATCTAACCACGTAAGTTTGGTATCTTCAAGATAGTCGTATAATTTCTCGTTGGGGGCAATGACCTCTTTAAGTAGTAAGATCACAAAGTCCTTATCTTCCTTAAAGCTTGAGGTACGCGTAGACATATAATTTTCAAATGCCTCGCTTTTCATGATCTCCTCCCAAAGGATCGCAACATATTCCCCGTCACGGTTCCAGTGCGTGATCTTTCTTTCTTCAAGAAGATCATTAAGGTGGTTATTATTTTCCAGGATCGCAATGACCTTATTGTCCAGGAATTTCCTGTTCGGGTCTTTATCTTCTACTGTTGCCAGGAATTTTTTCTGAGATTTCTCGAGGTATCTTTCAGAATAGTTCCTTATCTCAATAATAAGTTTCAGCTGTAGCAGAAACAGGTCATACATTTCCTGCATACTCTTTTGCAGGAATTTCTCTTCCGTCTGGAAATTCGTATTCTGGCTTTGGTGAAATGCGTATAGGGACTGCATTACTTTAACTCGAATATGTCTTCTGGTCAACATAGGTGTAAAAGAACTTTTAAAATTAGCAAGGCGAAAGAATTCTCTTTCGCCCTGCAAAAATAGCATTTATTTAAAACTACTTCCCATTGTTTTCCAGAAAAAGAGTCTGGACCGCTGCGCTATTAGAATCTAGAGTCTGGACTAAAACCTAATTAACTGTAAAATAGCGATTTGCACTCTCCTTCACAACTTAATAAGTCCTTTTAAATATATAATATCGACCAAATCTTAAGTTCTTTAAAAATTTCCTCAGACCATATTTAGGATGGATTGAGATTACAATAGATACTCAATGTTTTAATGGGTCAATACTGACTACTTACTTCAAATTCTGTCTTTTTCTATCATCGATGCGCTGCTGTGCAATTTGTAGAGCTGCATAGTGAGTAGGAATATTACTTTCCTCTGCTTTTTTAAGGATCTCCAGGGTAGTATGGTAAATATTTTCTGTCTTGCGCATGATCTCTTTTCTGTCATATCCTTCCAATTCTGCGTACACATTTATGATACCACCGGCGTTAATTAAGAAGTCCGGAGCATAAACAATCCCTTTATCCTGAAGCAACTGTCCATGTACCTTCTCATCTGCCAGCTGATTATTCGCAGCTCCTGCAATGATGGACGCTTTTAACCGGTTGATGGTGTCCTCATTTATTGTAGCACCAAGAGCACAAGGGGCGTAGATATCTACATCTGCAGCATACACATCTTCATTATAGATAGTAGCGCTGTATTTTTTGCTTATTTCTTCAAGGCGGGCAGGGTTGATATCGGCTATAAATACCCTTGCTCCTTCGTTACTAAGGTGTTCCACCAAAGATTCTCCCACGTGTCCAATACCCTGTACCAGTACTTTTTTCCCGTCCAGGTCATCGCTTCCAAATTTATATTTGGCAGCTGCTTTCATTCCCATAAAAACCCCGTAGGCTGTTATAGGCGAAGGATTACCGGCACCTCCTTTAGATTCAGATATACCTGTAACAAAAGGGGTAACCTCTCTTACTATATCCATATCTTCTGTATCCATCCCCACATCTTCTGCTGTGATGTACTTTCCGCTAAGGGAATGAACAAACTCCCCGAACTTACGCATAAGCTCCGGTGTTTTTTCTGTTTTGGCATCTCCAATAAGTACGGCTTTACCTCCACCCAGGTTCAATCCTGTGATCGCACTCTTGAAGGTCATCCCGCGGGACAGCCTTAGCACATCATTCAAAGCTTCCCATTCACTGTTGTATTTCCACATCCTTGTTCCTCCAAGGGCCGGTCCTAAAACAGTATTATGGATACCTATAATTGCCTTTAATCCTGTATCTTTGTCGTTGCAAAAAACCACTTGTTCGTGATCATCAAAGGATAGCTGACCAAAAACAGGTCCGCTGGATTTAAGTTCTTTTGCACTTAGCACATCAACTTGCATAGAGAATAATTTTAACCTGATTTTTTCTTTATTGTAAAAATCAGACTGCAAAAATAATGAATATTTTATTTTCTCCGCTTAATTACTCTCTTAAAATGAGAATTCGGCAATAATATAATATGAAAGAATTACGTCACTTAAATAAATACTTCTATAAATATAAATGGAAACTGATCCTGGGATTACTCATCACGATTGTAGCCCGGATCTTTGCCCTGTATCCCGTACAATTCATTGGAGATTCCACAGATCTTATCAAGAATTATGTGAGTGAAGGAATGTATAGTGCAGATGAATTCCAGTCCCAACTTTCCTATTATATTCTACTTATTATAGGTGCAAACCTCATAGCCGCATTTTTCACCTTTCTTATGAGGCAAACCTTTATTGTGGTGTCACGGCATATGGAGTTTGACCTCAAGAATGAAGTGTACGAGCAATACCAGAGGCTGTCCCTTAATTTTTATAAACAGAACAGGACGGGAGATTTAATGAACCGTATAAGTGAAGATGTCTCCAAAGTTAGAATGTACCTTGGTCCAGCAATTATGTATAGTGTCACTACCCTGACTCTTTTTGTAGTGGTGATATGGTATATGGTGAGCACTGCGCCAATGTTGACCCTTTACACAGTTGCCCCTTTACCAGTATTATCTTTTGCGATTTATAAGCTCAGTGTTGCCATTCACCAGCGCAGTACCATTGTACAGCAGTACCTGTCAAAACTCAACACTTTCACTCAG
This sequence comes from Gillisia sp., assembly GCA_035461025.1. GTDB lineage: Bacteria > Bacteroidota > Bacteroidia > Flavobacteriales > Flavobacteriaceae > Gillisia. The sequence continues at coordinate 2,893 of DATHWA010000446.1, forward strand.
GAAAGCTTTAGCGGTATATCGGTGATTAAGAGCTACGGCCTGGAGCCAATGACCAACAACAATTTCGTGGAGCTTTCCAATGGAAGCCGGGATAAGAATCTGGACCTGGTGAAGGTACAGGCATTCTTTTTTCCGCTTATGGTCCTTTTAATAGGAGTAAGTAACACCCTGGTGATCTTCATTGGGGGCCGGCAGGTGATTTCCGGGGAAATAGAGAATATTGGGATCATCGTGGAATTCCTATTATATGTGAATATGCTTACCTGGCCGGTTGCCACCGTAGGGTGGGTAACCTCCATTATACAACAGGCAGAGGCTTCCCAGGCACGAATCAATGAATTTTTAAAGGAAGAGCCACAGATTAGGAACCTGCAGCCGCAAAGCACTCCAATAGAAGGGGAAATTGAATTCAGGAATGTGACCTTTACCTATGAGGATACGAATATCACAGCATTGCGTAATGTTTCATTCACGGTTAAAAAAGGGGAAACCCTTGCGATTATAGGGAAAACAGGATCAGGGAAATCTACAATCCTCGAATTGATTGGGAGGTTATATGATGTAGAAAAGGGGGAAATATTAATTGACGGGAAGGATGTACGGGATCTCAATCTGGATGATTTACGCAATTCCATAGGATATGTGCCGCAGGACGCATTTCTATTTAGTGACTCTATAAGAAATAATATTCGCTTTGGTAAAACCAATGCTACAGATGAGGAAGTGATCGAGGCTGCGAAAAATGCTTCGGTTCACCGCAATATTAAAGGCTTTAGCAAAGGATATGATACTGTTTTGGGAGAACGGGGGATCACACTTTCCGGAGGACAAAAACAAAGAGTTTCTATTGCACGGGCAATTATTCATGATCCGCAGATCTTATTGCTGGACGATTCACTTTCAGCAGTAGACACAGAAACCGAAGAGGAGATTTTGGGCAATCTTTTTAAGATCTCGAAAGAGAAAACCACCATTTTGGTGAGTAGCAGGATCTCTTCAGCAAAAAATGCCGATAAAATTATTATCCTTGAAGACGGGCAAATAGTTCAGGAAGGCTCGCACCAGCAGCTCATTCAGGCTGAAGGCTATTATAAAGAACTTTATGCGAAGCAACTAAGTGAAAAAGAAATGTGAAAATTTGTTGCGAAATGTTAAAAATTTTTAGATTTTTGAATCTTACTAGAAACAACTATTTAAGAATAATTTTATGAGTGAAAATGGAATGATGGAGAAAGATGAAATTTTCTCTAAAGTATTAAGAGCAGGAAGACGCACTTATTTCTTTGACGTAAGAGCCACCAAAGCCGATGACTATTACCTCACGATTACTGAGAGTAAAAAATTTACAAATGCAGATGGATCTTTTCATTACAAAAAACATAAAATCTATTTGTACAAAGAAGACTTCGAAGGCTTTACAGAGATCCTTACCGAGATGACCAACTACATTGTTGAGGAAAAAGGCGAGGAAGTAATAAGCGAAAGACACCAAAAAGATTTTAAAAAGGAATATGAAGAAGCAGAGTTGGAAACCACCGGCGAAACTTCTCCTAAAAAATTTACCGATATTAGTTTTGACGACATATAATTGGTAATTGAAATTTTACTTTATAGCCGCTTCAGGATTCTGAAGCGGTTTTTTTATCTTGTGGCACCAAAGTTTTTTAACCCTATGAAATATTTATTTTACCCCCTCCTGTTTATCCTTTCTTTACAAACTTATGCCCAGGAGGACCTGGATCTAAGTTATTATTTGCCACAGGATATTAGTTATGACGAAAACATTACAACACCTCAAGAGGTGCTGGGTTATATCCCCGGGGAGTGGCACGTCACTCATGACCTGCTGCTTACATATATGCGGACGTTAGCTGAAGAATCCCCGCGCATCACGATAGAAAACCGCGGGAAGACTTATGAGGGAAGACCACTTATCTTACTCACCATAACTTCTCCTGAAAATCATAACAACCTCGAGCAAATAAGACAGGATCACCTGAAGCTTACCCGGGAAAATAGCAGCAACCTAAATACGGCGAATATGCCCATCGTCGTGAACCAGGGTTTTTCCATTCACGGAAATGAAGCCAGTGGTTCCAATGCCGCCCTTCTCGCTGCCTACTATCTTGCTGCAGGACAGGGAACAAAAATTGAGGAATTGTTAAACAACACCATCATCCTTTTTGATCCATCTTTTAACCCGGATGGATTACAACGTTTTGCATACTGGGCCAATACGAACAGGAGCCACAACCTCAACCCGGACCCGCAGGACAGGGAATTCAGCGAAGTATGGCCCGGCGGAAGGACCAACCATTACTGGTTTGATATGAACCGGGACTGGCTGCCGGCACAATTACCGGAATCCCGCGCACGTATTGAGACCTTTCATAAGTGGCACCCTAATATACTTACAGACCATCACGAGATGGGTTCCAACTCCTCGTTCTTCTTTCAACCGGGAATACCTTCCAGAACGCATCCACTTACCCCACAAATGAACCAGGATCTCACAAAAGAAATCGGAACATACCACGCCGCTGCGCTGGATAAAATTGGTTCGCTTTATTATACTGAAGAAGATTATGATGATTTCTACTACGGAAAAGGTTCTACCTTCCCGGATATTAACGGAAGCATCGGGATCCTTTTTGAACAGGGCAGCTCCCGTGGACATGTACAGGAAACCAATAACGGGCTCCTCACCTTCCCTTTCACTATTAGAAATCAATTCACTACCGCGCTTTCCACCCTTGAAGCTGCCGTGGGGATGAGGGAAAAGATCCTGAATTTCCAGCGGGAATTTTA
>DATHWA010000447.1:0-4070 GCA_035461025.1 Gillisia sp.
GGGAAAAGCAGGGAAGGATGGAATTAATCCTGGTAAAGAAAAGAATCCAAAGTTACCAAAACCAAAAAAAGCGCTTCCGAAGATATCTGCTTCAGAAGAAAATACAGGTAACCAAACTATTGGTAATGCTGAAAAAAGGAAAACCTCTTCAGCTAAAAAATCGGTTTCTAAAAAGTCGGCTAAAGAAACTTCCGCCGGGTCAAAAGTATCTTCAGGAAAAACCGGGAAAAGCTCAAAATCCTCTCCCGGCCCTGAAGTTAGAGGGGACGAAGGAAGAAGTACCGAAAAGTCAGCGCATTCAGAAAGGACCGGAAGTACCGGTAGGAATAAAAAGAAAAAAGAAGTGGAACCTGAAACTTCCACTTTTGACGACCTAAAGAACCTTGCGACCAAAACTGCAAAAGACCTGGCAGATAAATATTTGCCGGATGAAGAAACCCGCAGGGAAATTTCGAGAACCGCAAAGGATATTCTCCCGGACCAGGAGGAGGTTATGAAGAAAGCACATGAAATACAAAACCAGCTTTCTCCGGAAATCGAACTTGCTAAAAAAGCTGTAGAAAAAGTTTTTCCCGGGGACCATATCAAAGAGAATGCTGAAAAGGTTAGACAAACTGCCAAAAGTGTAAAAAACAGGAATGAAGAAAAGGCAGCAGAAAATAAATTTAATGAGATCTCCTTGTTAAGTGAATATGACATCCACCTTTTTCGGGAAGGAAAGCATTTCCATCTCTATAAAAAATTAGGTTCCCATTTAATGGAATTTAATGGAAAAGCAGGGGTATATTTCGCAGTCTGGGCACCAAACGCAAGCCAGGTTTCAGTAATAGGAGACTTCAATGAGTGGTATAAGCAGGCGCATCCAATGAAGGCACGACCGGACAGCTCCGGGATATGGGAAGTATTTATTCCTGAAGCAAAAAAGGGAAGCCTATATAAATACTTCATAAAATCCAACAATGGCTATGAAGTAGAAAAGGGTGATCCATATGCATTTTATTGGGAAACTCCTCCAAATACAGCCTCTGTTGTATGGGATCTCAAGAATACCTGGAATGATAAAAAATGGCTTGCAAAAAGGAAAAAAGAGGCCGGAAAAGCAAAACCTGTTTCTGTATATGAGATTCATCTAGGTTCCTGGAAAAGGGTGCCTGAAGATGGAATGCGTTCGCTAAGCTACAGGGAACTTGCAGAACAATTACCGGGCTACCTTAAGGAAACAGGGTTCACACATGTTGAATTTATGCCTGTTATGGAACATCCATTCTTTGGTTCCTGGGGCTACCAGGTAACAGGATATTTTGCTCCTTCCAGCCGCTTTGGAACTCCGCAGGATTTCATGCATCTTATTGATGCCTTACACCAGGCAGAAATTGGGGTAATTCTGGACTGGGTTCCCTCCCACTTCCCTAATGATCTCCACGGGTTACATTATTTTGACGGCACCTTTTTATATGAGCACGAAGATCCAAATAAAGGTTTTCATCCGGACTGGAAGAGTTATATCTTTAATTACGGCCGGGATGAAGTAAGATCGTTTTTAATTAGCAATGCACTTTACTGGCTGGATGTTTTCCATGCAGATGGTTTAAGGGTAGATGCCGTAGCGTCTATGCTATATCTGGATTATTCGCGAAAAGAAGGCGAATGGGAACCTAATGAACACGGTGGTAATGAAGATCTGGAAGCAATTAGTTTCCTTAAGGAATTCAATGAAGTAGTTTATGCTGAATTTCCCGACACTATGACTATTGCAGAAGAATCTACCGCCTGGCCTATGGTATCCAAACCTACCTATATGGGTGGACTTGGATTTGGGATGAAATGGATGATGGGCTGGATGCATGATACCCTGGATTATTTTCAGAAGGATCCTATTCACAGGAAACATCATCAAAATACCATAACCTTTAGTACAACTTACGCATTCACAGAGAATTTCATGCTTCCGCTTTCACACGATGAAGTGGTATACGGGAAACAGGCAATTCTGAATAAAATGCCGGGTGACAACTGGAACAAATTTGCCAATTTAAGATCGCTTTATGCGTATATGTTTGCGCACCCGGGGACTAAACTCCTGTTTATGGGAGCAGAATTTGGACAACAAAGTGAGTGGGATCATGATTCCAGTCTCGAGTGGCACCTTCTTGACGAGGCACCCCACCGGGAGATCAAAGATACCATTGCTGCACTTAATAAGTTGTACAAAAATGAACCTGCCCTTTATGAAAAGAGTTTCGAGGGGGAAGGTTTTGAATGGGTAGATTTCCAGGATGCGGAATCCAGTGTCATAAGTTTCCTTAGAAAAGGAATAGATCCTAAAGATAATATCCTTGTAGTTTGTAACCTAACGCCGGTACCAAGGGAAAATTATCGTATTGGAGTACCCCTGCAAGGAACCTGGAAAGAGATCTTCAACAGCGATGATCACTCGTTTGGAGGAAGTAATGTAAGGAACCAAACCGAAATTAGATCTGAAGCTGTTCCAACTCATCAAAAGGAACAATCTGTTTCTCTTACACTCCCACCTATGGGAGTGATATATCTCAAAAGAGGATAAGAATTCATTTCGTTGAACAAATACCAAAAAAAAATCCTGCTCTTCAGCAGGATTTTTTCTTTGCTACAGGTTTCTAGCCCAGGTTTACATTTTTGGTAAAGGTTCGCTCCCCTACTCTTACCTTTATCGTGTATTCTCCGGCAGGCACCTGTGAAAAGTCCAGCCTTTTTTGGATCATTTTACCGCGGTTGGTGACTGAAGTCACACGATTCCCCTGCTTATCATACACATCAAAATAAGCAGGTTTCTTCCCGGGATTGGTCAGAAAGATTTGGACTTCCCTCTCAATTACTTTAAAATAAGGTTTAAAAATAATTTGAGATGGATTTCCATTTAGTTCAACACCTTCATTAGATTTGACTACCTCCCGGGTAAGAACACTATTCTCTCTTTCCAGGCTTACAAGATAAATCCCATTCGGAATAACTTCCAGGTCAAAGGTCCTTTTATAATGTCCCTGAGATTGCAGGCTGTCCCGAAACAAAATTTCTCCATTCTTCCCCTGGAACAGTAAAACTGCACCGGTAGTTAAATTATCAAGCTCAATTGTGATGGTCCTTTTTGCTGTTACCTTCACCTCCAATTCATCTGCAGCTTTCGCCCCTCCACTTACCAGTAAAAGTACCAATAAGGATAGTCTAAATACATTTTTCATAATTTTCAGTTTTTAGGTTAATACTCTAATAATTACATTACAAACATACATCTCCTTTTTACGGATTTTAAACATAAAATAATCTTATAAATGTTCGATTTTATCCCTTCTTAAATTGTTTAAAACAATTCGAGATAAAATTGTATATATTTAGGGTAATTATTAGAATCATGAAGTCAAATAGGTTGATTACATTTTCTTCGGCAAAATGACATTATTATGAAGAATTTTATAAAACCAGTATTCGAAAAAGTGGAACCGGCTTTTGGCAGCTCGTTCTCGTATAGGACCTATGATAATACACATCCTAATAAAAATCACACCTTCTGGCATTATCATCCGGAAATAGAATTAGTATATGTGAATAGTGGTTCGGGTAAAAGGCAAATAGGAAGTCACGTCTCCTATTACAGGAAAGGGGATCTTATTTTAATAGGCTCGAATTTACCTCATTGTGGGTTTACAGATGGCCTTAGCAGGAATGAAAGAGAAACCGTAATTCAGGTAAAACCGGAATTCCTTGGAACATCTTTTTTTGATATTCCGGAAATGAGAAATATACATTCACTGCTTGAAAGTGCAAAAATGGGTATTGTATATCATGGAAATGAAAAAAGGCAAATAGGAAAAGCTATTGAAGACCTTGCGAAAAAAGACCATTATGAACGGCTTTTAGGATTGCTTAAGATTTTAAAAATGCTTGAGGAAGCAGAAAATTATACCATACTTAATGCAAAGGGTTTTATCCTGGAAGCAGAATTACAGGATAACAACCGCATCAATATTATATTCAATTTTGTAAAAGAAGAATTTCACCGGCAGATCACCCTTGAAGAAATTGCAGATTTAGTG
>DATHWA010000448.1:0-4939 GCA_035461025.1 Gillisia sp.
TGGGAATGGTTTCCCATGTGTACCTCACATTCAGTAAAAGCTGTAGCCATCTCTGTAGAGGCATAAGTGGAAAAAAGATCAATTTTCCAGTCCTGTGTAATTCTTTTTCCCAGGGCATTCAGTGAATAATCCATATCCCTTACCGGTTCCCCGATACAAATAGCAGCTTTTACGGAAGTATCGGAAATATCTATATTATTATCCTTTGCATATTGCAGCATTTTTACCAAAAAGGAAGGCACTGCCACAATATATTTTGGCTGGAAACGCTGGATGGAATCCCACTGTAATTGCGGAAGACCGCTCCCCGTTCTTATAATTCCTGCGCCTAACTCTCTTAATCCCATAAAATATGCCAGTCCTGCCATAAACATCCGGTCCAGCGTAGTAGTGATTTGTACCATATCCCCCTTCTCTACTCCTATCATCTTAAAAGATTCTACCTCATTTTTGGTTAGTCGTTGTAAATCGGCTTCATTTAGTCCCAGATTTACAGGTGTTCCTAGCGTGCCGGAGGTAGTCACATGGTCTATAATTTCCTCCCTTGGAACACAAATAAAATCGTTATTATGTTCCTGTAGGTCCTCTTTTGTTGTTATGGGCAGATGCCTAAAATCATCGTAAGTAAGGACTTTAGTTACATCTGTCATCTGCCTTTTAAATTTATCCTGATAAAAAGGAGAATTCAGGTCCAGATATATAAGTTGTTTTTTGAGTTGCAGCCATTGCAGCTGTTTTATTTCCTCTATCGAGCTTCTGTGAAGATTTGACATATTTTAAATTTTTCTATAGCTTTTTTTAATTCTCTTTTGTAAAAATTCTTCCTCAGGAATTGTAGTTACTTCTCGTTTTAATGCCTGTTTAAAATAAACAATGGCATTTTTATAATCTTTCCGACTATAAAAATATTCCCCCACCAGGAAGTAAGCCTTCCAATAGTGGGGGTTAAGTGACGGTAAACCAATTAATTTTTCTTGAGGGATCGTCTCCCCTTCATTAATCGCCTCCTGAATTTCCAGACTTAATGTACGAAATTCTAAATAATTTTTAAAGGCTCCGGAATTGATAAACTCATCTTCAGGAATTGTTTCCTCCTCTAATGCTACACTTTCCAGCACTCCCTCCTGCTCAAATTTGCTGAAAGCCTCCTGCAAATCATAAGCTACGAAAGCTCCTAACTGATAAGGATTGGCCGAAACCCACATTTTTCCATCCCCCGGTTCAAAGATGATCCCGTGATGTGCGAGGAGTTGATTAATAGCCTTTTCATTTCCAAAACCAATCTGCTCATCCCCGAGGCCTTCCGTATTTCGTAGAATTGCAGCAGCTTTGACAGGGTCAAGAGCATCTTCCTGGTTGACAAGCTCATTCATTCTTTGAAATCTGTATGCAGTATGGCTTTCCTCAATTGTCTTAATGTTCCTCCTGTCATTTTCATAGGCTTCACTCTGGAAATGGTTGCTGCAAATGAGCTCTGCAGAATTTGTCACTTCATAAACCCCGAAATTTCGCGGGGATACTTCGATTAGGATTGCCTTATTTTCAGCAGCGCTGCCTATCATAATAGCTTCCGAAACAAATACCTCCCGCTTTTTCGCTATTTCTATAGCTTCAGCAGTATTGCCGGCATATTGAAGGATTTCGCGGGCTACCAGGGAAATTGGGGTCTTGGCCTGAAAAGGGATCTTTGATTTCCCGGCATTTATGGTAACAGTGAGTCCTTTTTCATTCATTCCGCTTACCACACCTATCATTCCGCCCCAGGTGTACATCATAAATTTATGCCCTTCAGAAGGATTTATAAAGGCAGCTATTTTTTCTTCAGCGAAAGCGCCCCCCACATAAAAATCAAAGTTACGGCCCAGGAGCAAATTTCCATCGGTGGTTTTATCACCCCAGGCAGCAAATGATGTACAGCCAACCAGCATAAGGTCCTGCAGCGCGTGGCCAATATCGTGAGCGCCGTGCAGGTATAATGCTCTTACATAAGGAGGGGCAAATGAATCATAATCTGATAGTGCAAACCTGGAAACCCCATAGATCTCCTGTTTGTACTCCTCCGGCACATGTTTGTGCAAATTTCTGTTGAAAAGGGCTACCACATTGCGCAGGAAATTTTGATAGCCCTTCGAAGGTACAAGGCTTTCAATTTTATCCATAATCGCCTTTTCCTGCTTATGCATCAAATCCCGGGTAAGACTACCTTTTATAAGACCTCTCTCAAGAGCATCGCCCTCAATATATAATTCCCAGATCCCGTATTTATTTTTTAAAAGCTTATTCCTGCCAATGCTATATAGGCTGTCATTGTGTTTTGTGCGAAGGGTATCAATGTTTTCAATTCCTGTAAGATCCGGCCTGTCCTGCATTGAGCGCTTTATACCGCAGGAATAAAAAACTAAAAGAAGAAAAAATAGAAGAAGAAGTTGTACCGGCCTCATAAAAAACAATTTATTCAACTTTTCCCAGCAAGACAACATTATTCTGCCTGTAAAGGATCTCAAAATTATGATCTGTGATCCATCTGTAGTTATAATTAGGATCAAGGATCACCACTTTTTTAACCCGTCTGGAGATCACATCTTTTAGATTAAATTGGTTAACTGAGTTTGCCTGCGACCAGATAAGCACATTATATTTTGAAATATCCTCCGGCAATTCTTTTTTAAAATTGAGCATTTCCAGGGTATTTCTGAAAGTGTTTTCTGAAGCCAGGTACTTCTCTGTATCCTGCTCTACTGCCGTAACTTCTAGTTTATCAAACCTATAACTTAGAAAAACAGGTAAAGTCCCGTAACCTGAATTTAAATGCAGAACATTGTCATGTTCCTCCAGAAATTCCGCTACTCTTACAAAACGTTCTTTATCTGGTTCAAACTCATTTTTAACCTCTGGGAGGACTTTTTTGTATCGGTAATTATCATAAACCTCTTTCTTATGATACAACCTTTGACCTGAAAATCTTGCAGGATAATAAATGTTCTTAAAGCTGAAAGCGGGTTTTCCCTGTTTTTTTCGGTTAAGGAAGAGGCTTTGAAAAATGTAACTTTGGATTACAAAAGCAACAGATACAGCTGAAAGGATTCCTATGATTGAAACTATAGAAATGGATCGCAACGCTGGATGTTTTGCAAGGAACAATGCACCTATTCCCAAGAGTGTAGTAATAACTGATAACAAGATGGAAGCTCTGTAGGTTTTAATAACGGGGACAGAGGTTTCGTATTCCCGCAGGAAGGCATTGGTTATAAAAATGCTATAGTCCAGCCCCAGTCCAAAAATGAAGGTGGAAATAATAATATTCAGAATATTGAACTCTATGCCCAGAAGCGCCATGATCCCCAGGGCGATCACCCAGGTGATCCCAATAGGAAGCAAAGTAAGTAGCGTCAATTCCAGTGAGCGGTAGAATAATAACAACACCAGAAAAACTGCTATAACCGAGTAGCCAATAAGCCTGTTAAAATCATTTTTTAAATTCCCCAGGAAGCTCTCATTGAGTTGTTTCCTGTCTATTAAAACTGTGTTTTCCTTATCCTGAAACAAATTGATAACATCATCCAGGTTTTCCGGTTTTATATTGATGGCGGTAGATACGGTGGCAAAATTTTCTCCTTCAGATATAAAATCATCCAGATAAAGATTGGTGATATGCCGATAATCATCCAGGTAAAGCGGCTCAAAATGAGCTGAAAGCAGATTATAGAATTCTTTAAAACTTTGAGGCCTGAACCCAAAGTTACCGGATTCTTCAATGAGCTTTTGGGTTACCTCTTCCCTTCTCTCCATGTCCCAGAACTCTCTCCACTGTTCAATTCTCTCCAGCTGTGCCCTGGTAGAAAGCACCACCCCTCCTATACTGCTATAATTATTGATCTTATCCTCTTCCTGCAGTTTCTGTAGTTCCCTGTATAAAATATTGTTATGTCCAAGAGCTTCATCCAGAGTAGTTCCATAGGAGACCAGGTACACAGATTTAGCCGATCTTCCTGCAATTTGCTGAATATTCCTTTCCTTTTCCTTAATTTCTTCCGGTTCGTAGTTAAGGGCAGATAGATCATAATTAAAACCTACAGAGGTAAAATTAAAAAGGCCTACAAGAAATAAAAGGCCAAGAGCTATAACTAGCGGCTTTTTTTTGTGAAACTCGAAGGCTGCGATCTTATCGATGAAGGTGATTTCCTCTTTCCCCTCCTTAGGTGCTTTATAAAGAACAGGGATAAGTAGAAGCGCAAAAACTGAGGCAACTACTACACTTACTGCTGCAAATATCCCAAGGTCATTCAATGCTTCACTCCTAACAAATAGCAGGCATAAAAACGCTATTGCAGTGGTAGTACTGCTCATTAAAATTGGGCCGGTAACATCCTTATAAAGTTTTTTTACATCCTGGTTATTCTTAAAATGAGTGAGAATGTGAAGAGAATAATCGATACTAACTCCCAGGAGAACAGCGCCTATACCTAAAGAAATTGCCGAGACTGTTCCCTTAAGTAAAAAAAGGAAGGCTATTGCAGTGATTCCTCCTAACACTACCGGAATAAAAAGAACCAGGGGAACATAGATCCTGCGATAATAGAAAATGAGGAGCAGGAGAAGAATACACGCTGCAATGCTAAGGGTAATTTGGATGTCCTTTTTTATTTGTTGGGCATTGGCAATGGAGTAAAGCACTCCCCCAAAATAACTCCCCTGCACCTCCGGGAACTCGGCATCCAGATTTTTCTGAAACCTTTCAATTTGTTCAATGAAGTGGATATTTTGGTTAGTTTCAGAAGCAGGTAAGGTGGGGGAAATGAAAAGCAGAACATGTCTCTGATCTTTTGTAATGAGAAAATTATTATATAACTCAAATTCATCTTCCACCTGTAGCTCCCGCAGTTTATCTAAACCCAGGCCGGTGATGGCAAGAGGGTCTTTGAATAAAAAATCTTTAGTA
>DATHWA010000449.1:0-5725 GCA_035461025.1 Gillisia sp.
TAAAAACCGGTAGTAGTGGCTAGGGGTATTAATACAGGCAACAGGTATCTGCTCTTTTTTTCAGGTATTATTGAGAGTAATACTACAGATATTATTGTCCAAAAAAGAAAGAGCTTATAAGCCTTTGGATTAGTAACACGCGATTTAAGGTACCAGTAAAATAGTCCCATTAATGCAGGGATAGTCCATATCCCGCTTTGGATGAAAAAACTCCAGTAATAATAGAAAGGCCGTACATTATAATTGAACCAGCGGTCACTTTCCACCTCTGCAATTCGGGTAAATTCTGCCGGATCATAATATGTGACTATAAATGTCCACCATCCTCCGGTTAAAATTCCAATGAGAATAAATAACAGCAGGGATCTCCATTGTTGCTGAAGGTTTTTAAATTTATAGGTGAATGCATAACTTAAAATGAAAGGCAGGAAGAGGGCATAAAGTGATACAGGTCCTTTGCTCATAATGGATGCGCCCAGAAATAGCCCGGCAAAAAGAGCATCTAAATAACTCTCACTTTTTTGCTTTAGTAACCGAATAAGGAAGTAAAGGCTTCCAGCCATAAAGCTGTGGGTGAAAATATCCCATTGACCTTCCCTACCTGCAAAAAAGACATAAAAGGAAGTAATTAGGATTAAGGAAGAACCAAAGGCCAAAGCTTTAGATACCCGTAATTCTATCTGAATTTTGAAAAATGCCCACATTAGGAAGATAGAAGCAAGGGCCGCAGGTAGTCTTACCGCAAAGAGACTGTCTTCACCAAATATTGCTGCAGATATAGCGGTAAGCCAGGTTGGCAACGGTGGTTTTTGATACCGTGGCATTTCATTCATTGTGGTGAAGATCCAGTTATCGTGAACCAGCATTTCCCGTGCAGTAATAAAATTACGGGCTTCCATAATATTCACGAAAAGAGCATCTAGATTGGCCAGAAATACCAAACAGCCTGCAACGAGTAAAAGAGCTACCGGATATTTATGGTAGAGGTAAGGGAGTGATTTCAACCTATTCTGTATTTTTCTCTTTAATATGGTAATTGATGTAGGTTTTTTTCATCCATACATATCCAAAACAGTCAAATAAAGGCCCTATAAACCTATTTTTAAAACTGTATTTGGAAACTCCTGCACTCCGTGGATAATGGGGTACAGGCACTTCTTTAATCCTCCCTTTTTGTAAAAGGATCATCGCAGGAATAAATCGCTGTAACCCGGTGAACATCGGGATTTGTTTTGCATTCTTCGTATGGATGACTTTAAGGGGGCAGCCTGTGTCGTGAATTTCATCATTAATGAACAGGCCTCTTACTTTATTTCCAATGAGTGAAGAGATTTTCTTTATCCCGGTATCTTCCCTCACCTGTCGCCATCCTGTTACAAGTTCGTACTCATCAGTAAACGGCAGCAGACGCTCGAAATCTTCGGGGTGAGTTTGGAGGTCGGCATCCATATATCCCAGCAGGGGGGAAGTGGTTGCTTCAAAACCTGCTTTAAGAGCAGCACCCTTTCCGGCATTTTCCTGAAATAATATTCTGTAGATATGTGGATTCCTTTCGGTTATTTCCCGGATCATCTCTGTGCTGCCATCTGTAGAACCATCATCTACAAGGATCACACAGGTTTTTTTGGATGCTCTGTCCAGGTAAGTCAGCAGCATTTCTTCCAGGCGTTTTAAACTTTCCGATTCATTGTAAACCGGAACTATTATAGTAAATTCATACTTCATTCCACAATTTTATTAAATGTTGTGCTGCGGCAAAAGGGCTGGTCTTATTCTCTTCAATGGCTTTCAATTGCAACTTAAGCTCCTTCTTTATTTCGGGATGATTATAGAAACTGCTTTTTAAATGCTCGTTGATAGTTTGCAGCAGCCAGAACTTATTCTGTTCGTGCCTGTTTTTTTCAAAATACCCATTCTCCTGTACGAGGTCCAGATATTCCTCAACCTTCGTCCAAATCTCGGAAATACCGGTATGATTAAGGGCACTACTTAGCAAAACCTTAGGTTGCCACTCGTTTTCCCTGGGCGGATACAAATTTAAAGCTCTTTTAAATTCCAGGCGTGCGTCCCTTGCTGCTTTTTGGTTTTCACCATCGGCTTTATTGATCACAATAAGATCTGCCATTTCAATTATTCCTCGTTTGATCCCCTGCAACTCGTCCCCTGCACCGGCAAGTTTGAGCAAAAGGAAAAAATCTGTCATACTATGCACGGTGGTTTCACTCTGGCCCACACCAACTGTTTCAATGAGCAGGACCTCAAAGCCCGCAGCTTCACAAAGAACAATACTTTCTCTTGTTTTACGTGCGACTCCACCAAGGGAATCCCCGGAAGGGGATGGCCTTATAAAAGCATTATCGAGGGTTACCAGTTTTTCCATTCTGGTCTTATCCCCCATTATACTGCCGTGGGTTACACTGCTCGTAGGATCTACTGCCAGCACAGCCACCTTCTTCCCAAGGGAGACCAGATAAGTTCCGAAAGCTTCTATGAAGGTGCTTTTTCCAACGCCCGGGACCCCGGTAATTCCAATTCGTACCGATTTTTGAGCATGGGGAAGACAGGCATCCACCACTTTCTGTGCCCTCTCCAGGTGGCTCGCCTGGTTGCTTTCTACTAATGTGATTGCACGACCCAGGGCAGTTTTATTACCGGCAAGAATATTTTCAACCAGTTCCTTCTCAGGTACTTCTTTTCTTCTGGAAGCTTTGATCTTTGCAATGGATGCAGGATTAATTCGGGCAGAAGATGGATTTCCCTGAGATTGGTTTAAAGCAGATTTTTTACCGGGTTTATCCAAAATTGGTTAAGATATTTATGACAAATTTAAGAAACTTCCTTTGATGTAAACTGCAATAGTAGGTATATTCCAAATTATATAATTTTAATAAACAGAAAAATAATGAAAAGATTATACAAAGCCACTGTTACTGCCTCCGGAGGTCGTGAAGGTCATGTAAAAAGTGAAGACGGAATACTCGATATGGAGGTAAGCCTTCCAAAAGGTCTTGGGGGTAAAGGGGAAAAGAAAACCAACCCGGAACAGCTATTTGCAGCAGCTTACGCATCCTGTTATGGCAGCGCGTTGGAAGTTGTGGCAAAAAATCATAAAGTAGAACTGGGAGATTTCAATGTTACCGCTACTGTTGGTATTGGTAAAACAGAGGAGGACAATCTTCAGCTTTCTGTTATCCTTGACTCCTGGTTACCCGGAGTAGATGTGGAAACCGGAGAAAAGCTGGTGAATGAGGCCCATGAAATATGCCCATATTCAAGAGCCACAAGGGACAATATTGATGTCACCCTAAATCTCTTACTTGATGAAGAGTAATAGAGAATTATTCTAAATTCTATAAAGAAGCGCTACCGGCGCTTCTTTTTTTTGTTGAAGCGGAACAGTTACAAGCGTTTGATCCCAGGCAAAATTGAGAGAAATCAAATCATTGGCTGTGTCAAAATATATAGTAAACTGTTCAAGGTAGGAATCCATTTCTCGAACCGGAACCTCAAGAACCAGGGCATCAAATTCCGGTTCCCGGTAAGGCTTTTTATCTGTATCTATCCCCCAGGGATACATTTTGGAATTGAAAATCACCTTCCAGCTATCCGGGCCGGGACTGGTCCAAAGGGTGTATTTTCCTGCGGCTAAAAAAGAACCGTCTACAAGAAGGTCCCTGTTGGTAGAAAAAGTAGTAGCTTCATTAGCACCGGTTCGCCAAACCTCGCCGTATGGTACAAGGCCTCCAAAAATAACCCTGTCTTTTTTATACGGTCGGTTATAAAAAACTTCAAGCTCCAGGGATTGTTCCTGGTAAACTACTAGCTCCTCCGGGCTGTGTGCCTTGGTAGAGTATTCCTGAAAAAACAGTACAACAGCAACTACTACAAGAAGTCCCGCAACAATTTTAAGCGCTATACTAAAGTTAAATTTCATGATCTTTTATTCAATATAAGCTTAATGTCTAAAATTATGCCATTACGTAAAGGTAGTTGATTATTGATGCTTCAGTATTAATAAGGAGCAGAATAGAGATTTTTCTGATTCCGAATTTTTCAGAAGCAAACATTGAAAACATTGGGCCAACGGTGTTTATGAAAGCCTCTCTTCCTCTTTTTAAATTTTTCTTCTGAAAAAAATGTAATTTTTGCAACGCAAAGAGAATTGAGTCGTCTTTATGATACCAGCTAACCAATTTAAAGTTAAATGCAACAGTTAATAGCAGATTGTCACGCCAATGACCGGAAGGCCCAGCTGAAGTTGTACAACCGCTACTGCGAGGGGATGTTTATCGTGGCAAAAAGATTCCTGAAGGACTCATTTGAGGCGGAGGACGCGATGCAGGAGGCTTTTATAAAGGCTTTTACCAAACTTCATCAATATAATGGAGAGGTCACATTTGGAGCCTGGTTGAAGAGGATCGTTATAAACAAATGTATTGATAAACTCAAAGCCCGAAAACTGGAACTGGTTGCCCTTAATGAGCATATAATTGGTACAGTAGAGGAAGATGAAAACTGGCAAATAGATGACGGGGTAAGGATTGACCAGGTAAAAAATGCCATAGAAGTCCTGCCCGAACAATATAAATATCCTCTGATGCTTTACCTCATAGAAGGCTATGATCACGAGGAAATAGCAGAAATATTAAATATATCCCAGGTTGCATCCAGAACATTGGTTCACAGGGGGAAGAAGAAATTACAGGAAGAACTAAAAACTATAAAAGATGGCACAGGATATTAGAGATATGTTCCGGGATGCAAAGCCGGAGTCTCAGGAAAAATTAAACAAAGGCCATGAACAGCGATTTAAGGCAAAGTTGAATAAGGAAATGCCCGTTAAACAGAAACAGAGCAACAAGTATTTTTACTTCAGTATTGCAGCGGTTCTTGTAGTTGCACTGGGAATAGGGCTTTTTATGTTCAATGATCCCGTATCTACCGGGAATGACATTGAACTCGTAGAATCTCCCACTACTGAGACGGAGCCTAAGAACTCCCTGGATGAGAAACAGTTTTTATTAAGTGATATTTCTCCGGAGTTTAAACAAATAGAGAATTATTATATGGCCAGTATAAATATGGAGCTGGCAAAACTTGAAATAAATAATGATAATAAGGCTCTTATAGATGCATTTATGCTGGAGTTGGAAGAGCTTGATAAAGAATATCAACGGCTTAATGCAGAATTAAATGAAGCAGGGCCAAATGAACAAACAATAGAAGCAATGGTAGCGAATCTACAATTAAGGCTGGAGTTGCTGCTCAAATTAAAGAACAAACTAAACGAAATTAAAAATTCCAAAAATAAGAACTATGAAAACCTTCAAGCTTAATACCCTACTACTTGTGCTGGTTTTATCTACAGCATCGGTTTTTTCACAGAATAAAAAACTTGATAAGACTTTTAAGGCCAATCAGGATGTGAGGATCAACCTGGATTCCCGTCATACCAATGTAACTTTTGAAACCTGGGACAGGAATGAAGTCCGGGTAGAAGCATATATAGATGGCAAATTGGAAGCAGCTGAGGCAAAAGCGCTTCTTGAAAGCTGGAAGTTTGATGCTTCCGGAGATGCAAATGAGATTAATATAAATTCCGGAGGTGGGGTAATGAGACAACCTGATATGAATATGGCCGCCCTTACAGAATCCCTGGGTCATCTTCAGGATCTTATAGCCCCTCTAATGACAGAAATGGTAGGACCTATGATGGAGAGCTTTG
>DATHWA010000450.1:0-5859 GCA_035461025.1 Gillisia sp.
TGCTGAATTCTATTCGAGAATGGCCGATAAGATCGAAACTTCTCAAAATTTTGATGATACGGTACCATTCACTGAAATGAGCAAAAACATTTTGGATGAACCTTATAAGAATGATTATTATAACGTTTATCTTAAAGGTGCACTTATAGGAATGGCCCTGGACATAAGGTTAAGAGAACTCAGCAATGGTGAGGAAGGTATTCTGGACCTTATGAAGGAATTAAGCCAGGAATACGGAAAAGACAAGCCTTTTGAGGATGATGAACTTATACCAACCATAGTGGAAATGACATATCCTGAGATAGGAGAATTCTTCAGCTCCTATGTTTCCGGAGGCACACCTATTCCTTATGAACAATTCCTTGAGAAAGTTGGAGTAGAAAAAGTAAAGAGTAGCATCAATACTTCTTATTTTATTAAAGGACAGGTTCCTTATATAGATGGAGATCCGGAATCTGGAGATCTTTTCTTCAGAAAAAATATCGCATTAAACTCTTTCTTAACTGAATTGGGTGTGGAAAATGGGGATGTTATTCGTTCTGTTAATAGCACTGAATTTCATATCGAAAATGTGTATGACCTCGTAATGCAGTCCCAGGGATGGCAGGAAGGTGAGGATATCTCGATGGTAGTTGAACGTGACGGGGAAGATATTGAACTAAGCGGAAAGATCATTCAGCCAACAGATTCAGTAACCGAATTGAAAGAGATGGACCTGCCCGAAGATGATAAACGCGTACAACTAAGGAAAGCCTGGTTGCGCGATTAATTTTTCCAATTCCCTATAATTAATATAAAAAAACGGTAGCTTTCGCGGCTACCGTTTTTTCATGCTTCATTGTAGGGAGAATTTAATTTTAAACCAAATGTTGAAATTTTCAGGTTGTAACTTATTATCTTCAGGATAATTATTCAAAATATTAAATGGAAATACCTATTCTTAAAGATATAGTAGTAGTCCTGGGGCTTTCTATCATTATAATTCTCCTGTTCCAAAGAATAAAGGTTCCTTCTCTTCTGGGTTTTCTTTTAGCGGGAATTATTGCGGGACCTCATGTTTTTAACCTTATAAGTTCCCAACATGAAGTAGAACTGCTTAGTGAGATTGGAATAATTTTTCTTTTATTTATTATTGGAATAGAGCTATCCTTAAAGGGGCTTGCATCAATCAAGAAAACCATTTTGCTTGGAGGAGGTATGCAGGTTGGAGGTACGATTCTCTTAACCGCTTTGATCTCTACTTTTCTTGGACTCCCATTAAACACTTCGGTTTTTATTGGTTTTCTTTTTGCTTTAAGCAGTACCGCCATTGTTTTAAAACTATTTCAGGAAAAAGGGGAAGTTGCATCTCCTCACGGAAGGGTTTCAGTAGCAATACTTATTTTTCAGGATATAGTGGTTGTGCCAATGATGTTACTTACCCCCCTAATGGCAGGGAAATCGGACAATGTTTTGGAAACCCTCGGGATCCTGCTTATTAAGATTCTGGGCGTAGGTTTTGTGATCTTCCTACTGGCTTTATATGTGGTTCCATATATTTTTAAAATGGTGATAAAAACAAAGAACAGGGAATTATTTATCTTAACTACGATTGTATTCTGTTTTGGAGTAGCCTGGCTTACCTCGTCTGTAGGATTATCTCTCGCCCTGGGTGCATTTTTTGCCGGTCTTATTATATCAGAATCAGACTATAGTCATCAGGCCACGGCAAATGTTCTACCGTTTAGGGAAATATTTATCAGCTTCTTTTTCATTTCTGTTGGTTCCCTGCTAAATATAAATTTCTTTTTTAATAACATACTTATTATCCTGTTATTGGTAATTGGGGTGATACTGCTTAAAATGATCGTACTGGCCATTACGGTTTTATCTTTAAGATATCCGGCCAGAACCATGTTTATGACAGTTTTTGCTCTGTTCCAGGTAGGGGAGTTTTCACTTCTCCTATCTACTGTGGGAGTACAAAATGACCTGTTACCCCAAAACATTTATCAATATTTTCTGGCCATTTCAATTATAACAATGGGTTTAACCCCATTTATCATGAATTATGCTGAAAGATTTACCTACTTCCTCATTAAGCTTCCTATGCCGGCAAGGGTAAGGACGCGACTTAACAATGTAAAAAGGCACAGCAAAGCTGAAGATGTTATTGTGGAAGATATGAAGGATCATCTTGTTATCATAGGCTATGGGATTAACGGAAAGAACATTTCCAAAGCTGCTAAATTTGCACAGATACCTTATGTGATCACAGATCTTGATCCCGATGCTTTCCAACAGGCAAAACTTGAGAAAGAACCAATTGTTTATGGAGATGCTACAAATCCTGTAATTCTAAAACACCTGCACGTGCAGGAAGCCCGGGTAATAGTTATCGCAATTTCTGATCCCGATGCAACAAAAAAAATTATCAATGCTATAAGAAGTCTTACTCAAACCGCGACTCTAATTGTAAGAACACGATATGTGCGGGAAATTGAAGAAAATATACGTCTGGGCGCAGATGAAGTTATTCCGGAAGAATTTGAAACTTCCATAGAGATTTTCAGCAGGGTATTGAGAAAATATCTTGTTCCACATGATGAGATCCAAAGCTTCATAAACCAGATAAGATCTTCAGATTATGAAATGCTAACAAAGATTAAAGAAGGACCTCATACCCCTGCTTATCAACATCTTCATATCCCCAACAAAGAAATTGTCACTTTAAGTGTGCAGCAGGGGAATAACAAGATAGTAGGTAAAACCATTGAGGAATCCGGTATAGGAAAGAATTACGGAGTTACTATACTTACTATTAAGAGAGGTCCCAATTATATAACCCATATTGACAATAGTACAGTGATTGAACAGGGAGACCTGCTATATCTATTCGGCAACCCTACCAATATAAATCAACTCAATAAATTAATCTCTATCTAGAAATATAAGAGATTAAAATAAAATGACCATTTAAGCTCCTGTTTTAAAAAATTTTTCCTGTTGGTACATTTCAGAAAAATCAATTTTACCGGTTTCACGATTAAAGAAAGCAGATGCCATTCCAATCCTTCCTTCCTCAATAGCTTTACTTAGATAATCACTGTGTTGCATAACCAGTTTTTTCGACTGCACCAGGCTCCATCGGGTAATTATATCTGCATGTTCAAAAAGATTGTTTTCATTTATAAGATCCCTTGAAATGAGGTTGGTTTCAACTGCTTCAGAAATTAATGGACATAAGTAAGAATCCTTCCCATCTTTATAGTCCCGCAGCGCTTCAGCATAGATCCTGTTAGCCGAGTTCCCCATGAATAAAATGAATTTTGCGCCCTGATTTTTGCAAGCCACTTCCATACTTTTTATCACGTGATCATTGGCGAGATTTCCGGCAGTTCGTATAGGAATAAGATCACCTATGCCCGTATTCATAAGAACATTAAGCGGTTCCCTCATATCTATACAATTCACTACCGCTGCAAGAGGTGGAGCATTGATAAAGTCCATTAATTCTTTATTCCGCAGCCTACGGGAAACCAATTTTCCATCTACATATCGTTGGTTACCATCCTTGAGATAGTCAAATATTTCGTTGGGAGAGGATTTCATTTTAATTTCCTCTATTCCCTCCTTATCAAATTCGAGATCCTTTCCAATATCATATTTTTCCCTTAGGCCTATAATACTCAAATTAATATCGTGCTCCCTTGCATAGGTATCCCTAAAATCCTCAAAGATCTCCAGTACATCCTGATCTATAAAACTTGCAAAAGTGGCATCAATTATTACTGTAGAGCTATCGGGGACATTCCAAAGAGTGTTCTTAATCGAAGCCTTATTAAAAAAGGAAACCTCGTTTGATAACTCCAGCCTAATGGTTTCGCCTTTGAAAATTTTTGTATTCTCAATAAAGAAGGCATTGTGGTAGTTACTACGTAGAAGAAAGAAGATACTCACCAGGGTTCCTATAAAAATCCCGATAAGTAGATCTGTAAAAATTATAGCTACAATAGTTGCAATAAAAGGGATGAACTGGTTCCATCCTTTTTTGTACATGGTTGAAACCACATCCCAGGAAGCCAGTTTATATCCAATTACAAGAAGGATCGCTGCAAGACTGGAAAGCGGGATAAGGTTTAAAATGCTGCTTAAGAATAATACACTTAAGAGTAAAAACACCCCGTGAAGAATGGCTGAAAGTTTGGTTTCTGCACCAGCATTAATGTTTACAGAACTTCTTACAATAACCGAGGTGATAGGGATCCCACCAATTAAGCCTGTGAGTGTATTTCCTATACCCTGGGCTACCAGCTCTCTATTGGGCGGAGTGTTTCTTTTATGTGGATCGATCTCATCTGCAGCTTCTATGGCGAGTAAACTGGCAATAGAGGCAATGAGGGTAATTGTGATGGCGACCCCCCAAACTTCAGGATTTGTAATCGCAGAAAAATCCGGAAAAGTGACCAGTTCATTAATGTGGTCAATATTAGGAATATTTACAAGGTTTGCTTCGCCCAGGTGTAAGGACGGGATAGCGGCCCCAAAGAACATATTAAGTGCAACGCCCAGCAATACAACAACCAAGGCGGGAGGTAAAAGTTTAAAATTTTTAAGTGGGGTCTTATCCCAGAAGATCATAATTGCCAGGGATATTCCTGTTATGAGAAAAGCACCCCCGGTAAGGGATGCGTAAAAACTGGCGATAGCATCATTTAACTGAACAAAGAAACTTTTGTTTGGATCAAAATAATCTGCAGTATCTGCCGCTATTCCCATTGCATATGGGATCTGGGCAATTATTAGAATAATACCTATAGCAGCAAGTAGTCCTTTTATTATGTTTGAAGGCATATAATCGGCTATTAGACCTGCCTTTAAAATCCCTAAAGTAAACTGAAATATTCCTCCCAGTACCACGGCAACCAGGAAAACATCAAAGCTACCAAGGGATGCAATGGAAGCCAGAACAACTGCAGTTAAACTCGCGGCAGGACCACTTACACTTACAGATGAATGACTTACACTACCTATAACAATTCCTCCTATAATCCCGGATATGAGACCTGATAATAAAGGGGCTCCACTGGCAAGCGCAATACCAAGGCATAAAGGCAGGGCGACCAAAAACACAACAATACTGGCCGGAATATCCTTACCTAAACTGGAAAATAATGGTTTACGGGGGTTAATATCAACCTTGCTGACTAATTTATTAAAATCGGGGATGCTCTTCAATATTCAAAAATTAATTAATCTGAAACAACTTACGTAATCTCAAGGTTATAAAAATAAGGAAATCTGCTGAAGTATATGGGTGTCCTACCCTCTTAATGCTTAAGATTATTAAACTTTTGCCAAAAAACCAAAAAGGCCCTGCTCCTTTTCCTAATCTGTTTGTGTACTAAGTTTAAATAGATATCTTTAATATGAATAATCATCAACTAAGGACTATGGCTGTATTACCAGATAATTTGGAGCGCTACCGTAAATTTATGAGCTTTATGCTTAAATACTGGAATAGTGATCTATTTAACCAAACAGCAGCATCTGCTCTCGACGAGGGAGAGGATAAGGAATATTCTGAGGATGATTATGACCAAACCCCTGAAGAATTAGTTGAAGACCTAAAAAATATGGGGCCCACTTATATAAAAATGGGACAACTTCTCTCCACCCGTCCGGATTTACTGCCGGACGCTTATTTACAGGCCCTGGCAACTTTGCAGGATGATGTGCCTTCTATTCCTTATAAAGAAGTGCACGAAATTGTAGAGGAGGAAATAGGCACCAGGATCTCTAAGGCCTTTTCCTTTTTTGATGAAGAGCCTCTGGCGAGCGCATCTATTGGCCAGGTACATAAAGCAACATTACGATCGG
>DATHWA010000451.1:0-2489 GCA_035461025.1 Gillisia sp.
TAAGCAGGGCTTCCCAGGTAAGCCTAAGCCGCACAAAAACTGCTATAAGTATAAGTAAAATATTAAAATTAAGACTGGGGGATACTTTTAGGGTTGTGATCTATCATAACCAAAGACATCTTATGCAGGCACAAAAGGCGCTTTTAGCAAATAAATCTAATAAACCGGCTGCCTAAACCGGAGTAGCCAATATAAAAAACCGATTTAAACTAATAACATGAAAAATCTTTCCCCTCTTTACCTTTTTGCAATTCTTCTTTTTTTATCCTGTAATGAGGAGAGCAAAGTTTCCTATGACCTGGTGATTTCCAATGTGAATATAGTTGACGTAAGATCCGGAGACGTACTTCCTAATAGAATAATCGCCATACAGGGAGACAGCATCGTTAAGATTGTAAAGACAGGAGAGAAGCAGGATTTTGAGGGTAGGGAAATCCTGGACGCCGGGGGCAGGTATATCATGCCCGGCCTTTGGGATATGCATGTACATTTTAGGGGAGGCGACACGCTTATAGAAGAGAATAAAAATATGTTGCCATTATTCCTGGCATATGGTATTACTACTGTGAGGGATGCCGGGGGTGATATTACCCCTGCTGTTCTGGAATGGAGGGAACAAATAAGAAGCGGAGAACTTGCCGGACCTACAATTTACACCCCGGGACCAAAACTCGATGGTACCAGCCCGGCCTGGCCGGGATCCATACAGGTTGAAAATGAGACTGAGATCGAAGCTGCCCTGGATTCCCTGGAAGCAATGGGTGCAGATTATGTGAAAATGTATGATGGCAATCTCACCAAAGAAAGTTTTTATGGGATCATAGCAGCTGCTGAAAGAAGAGGTCTGAAAACCACCGGGCATATGCCATTAAGTGCCGATTTCATGGAAGCGATAGACCACGGCCTTGACGGCTCTGAACATATGTATTACCCCCTGAAAGCCTCGTCTCCAAAAGCCGATAGTCTTACGCAATTAAACCTTGGCTATGGAATGATCGAGGAGATCATTGACACTTATGATCCCGAGTTGGCAAATCGGGTGTTTGAGAAAATGAGCGAAAATGATGTTTATATTACCCCAACATTATATATAGGTAAAACATTGTCTGAAATCCTGGATGTGGATCATACGCAGGATACACTTTTGCCTTATATGGGCGCAGGGATACAGGAGACATACAGGGGCAGGGTAGAAGGTGCTAAAAGGGCAAAAGCTTCCGGTAGTGAAATGAGGAGTAAAATGGAAAATATAAGCGAGGAGATGATCGTACCTATGTATAAAAGCGGGGTTCGCATTCTTGCGGGATCAGATTGCGGTCCTTTTAATTCCTATGTCTATCCAGGGGAATCCCTGCACGGGGAGCTACTGGCGCTATCAAAGGCAGGGCTTACAACCTTACAGGCCTTACAAACATCTATTGTAAATGGTCCGGAATTTTTTGGACTGAGTGGTAAATATGGAAGTGTGGAAGAGGGAAAGGTAGCAGATCTTTTGCTGCTGGAAAAAAACCCACTCATAAACCTGCAGAATTTATTGGATATCAACGCAGTTGTAAAGAACGGGAAAGTATTTAACAAAGAAGATCTAAAAAAAATCCTGCAGGATGTAAAGGGACAGCATGATTTAGAAAGGGAATAGCTGCGGAATTAAGCCTGTGCCGGCCGGTAAATCCGGGACTGAAATTTTAAGATAAATAGGGAAAATTCCCCTCAACCTTAACTATTAAATCTCTTATCTTTAGGAAAACCTAAATGATATGATACAGAATGGATTTATGGGAATGGTGTTTTTACTTTTTAGCTGTAGTATAAGTGGAGACACCATTCAGGTAGCAGATATGATGGTGAACAGCTACACCGTGGAATGTGTTGGGGAGATGGAAGGTAACTGTCTTCTTGTGCAGGAAGGGGACCAGATAGGATCTGAGGACTGGAGCCTATTTTATTATGAAGATAGTATTTCAGGCTTTGACTATGAACCGGGATATATTTATCACATAAAAGTTCAAAAGAAGAAGGTGAAAAATCCTCCGGCAGATGGTTCCTCTATTTCTTACAGACTTGTAAGAATCGTTTCCAAGGAGAAGGTATAGATATAAAAGGTAAACCTTGAGCATTTGTAGATGTTCCTGAAATTATATAATTGGATATTTATTGTAGGTCTGTTCGTTTCCGGCCTCAATTATGATGTTACTGTGCAGGCTTTGTACAGGGGCAATGGAACAACTACGGAACAAATTGTACAGCAAAAGCAGGAGAATCCGGCCGCCAATTTTTGTGCTCCGGTCCATACTCCTGCTACCTTTGCTGTTCTAAATTTTGAAAATTTTTATTTTCCTTCTTTCCTGGATTTTCATAATAACCGGGTAGACCTTCAGCTAAAACACCAATTTTATATTTTTTCTCAACAGGAAAACTTTCTTCGGCAACAGGCATTCCTTGCTCGCGTACGAACCAATCCACTTTTTGATCAAGCTTTTATTGAGAAT